>JAMIQN010000192.1:0-11435 GCA_035914595.1 Chitinophagaceae bacterium
GATCATCCCATTAGACCTTTCTGAATTGGGCGGCCGAATGATTTGCCAGAAAGATGCTTTTCTCTGTGCGGCAAAGGGTGTCAGCATTGGTATTGAATTTCAGAAACGCCTGGGCACCGGCCTGTTCGGCGGTGAAGGTTTCATCATGGAAAAGCTGGAAGGCGACGGCCTCGCATTCCTTCATGCCGGTGGCCATGTGCATCGGCGCGAGCTGCAGCCCGGCGAATTACTGAAAGTGGATACCGGCTGTATTGTCGGTTTCACGGCCGGTGTGGACTACGATATTCAGTTTATCGGTGGCATCAAGAACACTTTGTTTGGTGGCGAGGGCGTCTTCTTTGCAACCCTCCGCGGGCCGGGCTCCGTCTGGATTCAGTCGCTGCCCGTCAGCAGGCTGGCCAGCAGAATCCTTCAGTACGGCACCGTAAAGCGCAAGGAAGAAGGCAGTGTGCTGGGCGGCCTCGGCAACCTACTCGATGGCGACGGTTGGTAGCCGCTTCAAAATCAAAAAGAAAACGGCTTCCATCAGGAAGCCGTTTTTGTGTTCCGTCGGGACGACTAGATTCGAACTAGCGACCCCTTGCACCCCATGCAAGTGCGCTACCGGGCTGCGCTACGTCCCGAAGGTTTTCCGGTGAACAACGGCCTCATTGCTGAGGCCGTGCTGCGGCTGCAAAAGTACGCAGAACGATGTAAGCGACTGAAAAGGATTTTTGAAAATGCTGAAGGCCTGTCCGGGTCCGGTTTATTACCCATCCCGCCGTCCAATCAGCCGCAGAAATTCGGAGCGCGTTACATGGTTCATGAACTCACCACTGAAGGCAGAAGTGGTCGTCAGGCTGTTTTGCTTTTGTACGCCCCGCATCATCATGCAGAGGTGCTGTGCCTCAATCACCACCGCCACACCCAAAGGGTGAAGGCTCTCCTGGATGGCATCCAAAATCTGGTGGGTCATCCGCTCCTGCACCTGCAGGCGGCGCGCAAACACATCCACTACCCGCGCCAGCTTCGACAAGCCTGTTACAAAACCATTTGGGATGTAAGCCACATGCGCCTTCCCGAAAAAGGGTAGCATATGATGCTCGCACAATGAATACAGTTCAATGTCCTTCACGATGACCATCTCGCTATAGCTCTCCTGAAAGCGGGCACTTTCCAAAATGGCCTTTGCATCCAGCTTGTAGCCGTGCGTCAGGTATTGCATGGCCTTGGCCACTCTTTCCGGCGTTTTCACAAGGCCTTCCCGCTCCGGGTTTTCGCCCACACCGGCGATGATCTGATGGTAGTTGTCCATCATCTGCTGCAGGGTATCCTCGCAGAATTCTTCTTTGCGTTGGTACGACACGTTGTGGTTTCTTTTTTACGATTTCAAAAATTGAGTAACCGGTTTCTTTTAACCGAAATAATCCACATAAATCCGCGGCGTCTCATACAGACGAACGCAGTGCAATTGCGCTCCCGCAGCCTCCACAGCCGGTGCCAACTGATTCCAGATTTCAATGGCCACATTCTCCGCCGTCGTGAATTTGCCTTGCATCCACGGCACATCCAGGTTTAGGTTTTTATGGTCCACCGGGTCCTCTATCAGCTTCTCAATCAGGTCGCCCAGCGTCTTTGCATTGAAAACAAAGCCCGTCTCGGGGCTCGGCTCGCCCTTCACCGTCACGTGCAATTCGTAGTTATGCCCATGCCAGTTTTCATGAGCACATTTGCCAAACACCTCCCGGTTTTTCTGTGCATCCCAGGCCGGGTTTTCCAGTTTGTGCGCCGCGTTGAAATGCGCCACCCGCGTTACATATACCATTGAATATTGCCCTTTTAGCTCACCATTTTCCCCGCACCCTGACCCAAAAGAAACGGCCGCTCGCGATGATTTTTATGGAGTCAGCAGCAGTGCAAAGCCGGTCATCCGTTGCGTCGCACACTGCAGCGTTCTGTTCGCTAATCGGCTGCTCCCGGAATCGGTCAGGGGCCGGGGCTGAAGCCGCTAAAGGTAGCTTTAACAACCAGCGCCCTGCCAACCACAAGAACTTTACTTCTCTATGAGGGTATTGCTTGCCGCCGCCACCGAGGCCGAAATCGAACCAACACTTCAGGCCCTGCGCGCCCGTCCCGATGCGGTAGAATCACCGTTTGTCGTGGGTTGTTGCATCACCGGCGTCGGGCTGATGGCCACTGCTGCCAGCCTGACACGCAGCCTCGCCACCGGCCATTGGGATTACCTAATCAGCGCGGGCATAGGTGGCTCCTTTTCGAAGGCTTTGCCGCTGGGCTCCTGCGTCATCGTCCACTCCGACCAGGTGGCCGACTTTGGCGCCGAAGACGGCGACGACTTTCTGGACGTCTTTTCCCTGGGCCTCGTCAAAGCCAACGAGCCACCGTATCAACATCGGCTGTTGCGCAATCCCCTGTTGCGCCCGCCCTTTCCCATCGGTCATCTGCAGCAGGTGGAGGGCCTGAGCGTGACAACCACCTCAGGCTGCGAAGCCACCATTGCGCGGCGCATCGCTCGTTACGGCGCGGCCGTGGAAAGCATGGAAGGGGCTGCTGTTCATTATGTATGCCTCAGAGAGCAGGTGCCATTTCTGCAATTGCGCAGCATCTCCAACTACGTCACCCGCCGCGACCGAAATGCCTGGCGCATCCCCGAGGCCATCGCGGCCCTGAATGCCCAGCTCATCGCCTGGCTCTTGCCCTGACCTTTGCACGATGATCCTGAGCCTTGGCTTCTCGCCCTGCCCCAACGACACCTTCATTTTTGACGCCCTCGTCCATGGCAAGATTGACACCGGCGGCCTGCGCTTCGATGTGGTGCTGGAGGATGTGGAAACCCTCAACCAATGGGCTGCCGAAGGGCGCCTGCACGTTACCAAGCTTTCCTACAATGCTTTTCTGAGCTGCGTCTCCCGCTATGCCCTGCTGCACAGTGGCAGTGCCCTGGGCAAGGGTGTAGGCCCGCTCCTGATTCGCCGTCAAGACCGTGAGCTGCCCAACCTGAACCACGCACGCATCGCCATCCCCGGGCGCCAGACCACCGCCAACCTGCTTTTGACTTTAGCTTACCCGCAGGCTACCAACAAAACAGAGTTGCTTTTTTCTGAAATAGAAGATGCTGTGCTGCGTGGCGACTTTGATGCGGGGCTGGTCATCCACGAAAGCCGCTTTACCTACGCTGACAAGGGCCTGGCCCTCATCCGAGATATGGGCGATTGGTGGGAGGAGACTGCCGGTGCCGCCATTCCACTGGGTGGCATTGTGGCCCGCCGCGACCTGGATGCGGCCCTCATCCGCAGGGTGGATCAGCTCATTGCAGAAAGCCTCCGCTTTGCCTGGAAAAACTACCCGACGCTGCCCCCTTTCGTCACCGATCATGCGCAGGAAATGGACGAGCAGGTGATGCGCCAGCACATCGGCCTGTATGTGAATGAATACAGTGAAGACCTGGGCCCCACCGGTGAAAAGGCTATCCGAACCCTGTTTGAAAAAGCCGGTCTCGCCGGCCTGACGCAGTCTTCTGCAGCAGACATCTTTTATTGAGAGCTAAATATGCGCCGCAGCAATGCTGCCCGCCGAGGAGCTGCTCACGTACTTTTGCGCCCCTTATGAATCATGATGCGCTGCGGGCAATTGCCGAGGAATTCGGAACCCCGCTTTATGTGTACGATGCAGATACGATTTCCCGGCAGTGGGGCCTGCTGCAATCGTCCTTTTCAAGCCATCCCACCCGCTTTTTCTATGCAGTAAAAGCGCTTTCCAACCTGCGGATCCTACAACTGATGCGCGAGCTGGGAACGGGGCTGGACTGCGTGAGCATCAATGAGGTGAAGCTGGGTCTTCATGCCGGCTTTGAGCCGCAGCAAATTCTGTTTACGCCCAACAGTGTGGCACTTTCTGAGTTTATAGAGGCGAAAGAGCTGGGCGTTCATATCAACATAGACAACCTTTCTATCCTGGAGCAGTTTGGGAATCGCTTTGACGGTTCTTACCCGATTCTGATCCGCATCAACCCCCACATCGAAGCGGGTGGCAACTATAAAATTTCGACCGGCCATATTGATTCCAAGTTTGGCATTTCCATCCATCAGGTGCGCCACATCGAGCGGGTGGTGAAGGCTACGGGATTGCAGGTGGTGGGCCTGCACATGCACACCGGTTCCGAGATCAAAGACGTGCGTGTTTTTATGCAGGCTTTAGAGGTGCTGCTGGATGTAGCGGCGCGTTTCCCATCGTTGCAATTCATAGACCTCGGCTCGGGTTTCAAAGTGCCTTACCGTCCGGGTGAAGTGGGCACGGATGTGGCGGAGCTGGGCCGGCAGGTGACGGCGCGCTTCAGCAGTTTTGAGCAGGAATATGGCCGGCCTTTGGAAGTATGGTTTGAGCCCGGCAAATTTTTGGTGAGTGAAAGCGGCTATTTCCTGGTGCGCGTGAACGTGGTGAAACAAACCACGGCTACCGTGTTTGCTGGTGTGGATTCGGGTTTCAATCACCTAATCCGCCCCATGTTTTATGAGGCTTATCACCACATTACCAATATCTCACACCCCGAAGGCCCGGAGCGCATTTATACGGTAGTAGGAAATATTTGCGAGACCGACACCTTCGCCTGGGACCGCGTCATTGCTGAGATTCGGGAAGGCGATATTCTGGCTTTCCAAAATGCGGGTGCCTATGGTTTTGAGATGAGCAGCCGTTTCAATTCGCGGCCCCGCCCTGCGGAGGTGCTCGTTACCGGGGGCAAGCCAAAGCTGATTCGCCGGCGCGAAAGCTTTGAGGATTTACTGCAGGGGCAGGAGCCTATTTGATCTACCCAAAAGAAATTGCTGCCACGGAGCAGGCCATTGCGGTTCTTGGTGCAGGCCCCAACCTACACCGCTACCGCTGCCTTAATGTGCGGATGCGCCTGATAATTTTCCAGCGAAAAATCTTCGTAGCGGAAGCCGAAAATGTCGTGCACATCGGGATTGATCTTCATGGTTGGTAAAGGGTAGGGCGTGCGTTTCAGTTGCTCTTCGGCCTTTTCAAGATGGTTGCTGTAGAGGTGCGCATCGCCCAGGGTGTGGATGAACTCACCTGCATCCAGGTCGCAGACCTGCGCTACCATCATCGTCAGCAGGGCATAGGAAGCAATGTTGAAAGGCACTCCCAGAAAAACATCGGCGCTGCGCTGATACAACTGACAGCTTAGCCGGGCGCGCTTTCCATCCTGCGCGGGCGTCACGTAAAACTGAAACAAGGCATGGCAGGGACTTAAGGCCATCTTAGGCAGATCGGCCACATTCCATGCAGACACAATCAGGCGGCGGCTGTCGGGATTGCGACGAATTTCATCCACCACCTGGCGAATCTGGTCATACACTGCACCATCCGCGCCCTGCCAGCTTCTCCACTGATGGCCATACACAGGCCCGAGGTTGCCCTCCGCATCGGCCCATTCATCCCAGATGCCGACCCCATTTTCCTTCAGGTAGCCAATGTTGGTATCGCCTTTCAGGAACCAGAGCAACTCGTGGATGATGCTTTTCAGATGCAGCTTTTTCGTGGTCACCATCGGGAAGCCTTCACTCAGATCGAAGCGCATCTGGTAGCCAAAAACAGATTTGGTGCCGGTGCCGGTACGGTCTGTTTTCAGGCTGCCTTTATCAAGAATATGCCGCAGCAGGTTCAGGTATTGTTGCATGGATGGCCAAAGGTAATCTGCCCCTCAGGGTGCTTTCCGTCCGGAGCTCCATTCGTGGATATTCAGTGCAAAGGCGCAACATATTTTTTTGAAAAAAAGCAACGAATCCGGTCGAGTATGCGGCCTATTTACAACTAAAAAAAATCGGAACCTTGCAGCCCTAAATGGCCTCCATCAAAGCGCTCGCAGGGCAAACCATCTGGTATGGGCTGAGCAATATTGCCGCAAGGCTGCTCAACTACCTGTTGACGCCTTTGCTCACCTACATCCTGCACACGCCTCAGGGCCAGGCAGATTACGGCGACTTTTCCGTCCTCTACGCAGCCATTGCCTTTGCTAATGTGGTCTTCACCTACGGCATGGAGACGGCCTATTTCCGCTTCGCTTCCGTGGCAACGGAAGACAAGAAAAAGCTCTTCGAAACCAGCTTCACCTCGCTGCTCCTAAGTACGCTGCTGCTGACCGGCATCGTGATTCTGTTTCGCGCACCCATTGCCTCGCTGCTCGGTGTAGCCGACCATACCGAATACATCACGCTGGCCGTGTCCATCATTGCTGCGGATACGCTGGCAGTGATTCCATTTGCGCTGTTGCGGCAGGTGGGTCGCCCGCGTAAATATGCCTTTGTCCGTGTGGTAGGGATCACAGTGAATGTGGTGCTTACGGTGGTGTTTATAGCCTGGTCGCCGGGCTGGGTAGCGCAGCACCCGGACAGTGCGTATGCGGGCTGGCTAAGTCATTATTCACGGCCGGCTTTGCTGCTCATGGCCAATCTGGCCGGCTCGCTTGCCACCTTCCTTTTCCTCTGGCAGGAATGGCGCGGCTTTCGCTTCCGCTTTGATGCAGCCCTCTGGCGCCGCATCCTTGCCTACAGCACGCCTTTTATCATCATCGGGTTGGGTGGCATGGTCAACGAAACGATGGACCGCATCATGCTGCGCCAACTGCTGCCCACCGATGCCGAAACGGCCAAGCGCGCGGTAGCCATCTACTCCGCCAACTACAAGCTGGCCATTTTCATCACCTTGTTTATTCAGGCTTTTCGCCTGGCTGCAGAGCCTTTCTTTTTCAATCAAAGCAATGACCGCAATGCGCCGGCCACTTATGCCCGCGTGATGAAATGGTTCGTCATTACGTTGTGTGTGGCCTTTCTGGTGACGGCCCTCTTCCTGGATGTGTGGCAATACATGGTAGGCGCGGAATATCGAAGCGGCCTCGGCGTGGTGCCCATCCTGCTTTATGCCAATCTGGCTCTGGGCATCTACTACAACCTTTCGGTGTGGTATAAAATCACCGACCACCTGGGCTGGGGCGTCGCCATCACACTCATGGGCACAGCGGTCACACTTCTCATCAACTTCCTGCTGATTCCGTACTGGGGCATGTGGGCCTGCGCCTGGGCTACGGCTACTTGCTACGTACTGATGATGGTGGCTTCTTACTTCGCCGGGCAGCGCTATTTCCCGGTGCCCTATGCGGTGGGGAGATTGCTGGGCTACATCGGCATTATCACACTGCTCTTTTTTGCGCAGCAGGGAGTGATGTCTGTCACACATTCTTTTCCCCTTCGAGTTGCTTCAGGCGTGCTGCTGATGGTGGCTTTCCTGGGCTTTGTGTGGAAATGGGAGCGTTCAGAACTGCAGCGCCTCATTCTCAGAAAAGGCTGAGGCAAATCCACCGTGGGGCAAGTCAAAAAGCTGACATCAGCATGGCTTGTTTTAAGAAAATGGCAGCAGGCCAAGCGGCTACCTTCGCCGCATTGCCATGAAAAGCTGTTGCAAAGAAGCGCTCGATTCTTCGCCGGAAGTGGTGGAGGAGATGCCCGTAAAGAAGCGGGGCTTCCGCGTATGGCTGAAGCGCCTTGGCGTGCTGGGCTTCCTGTTTTTCCTTTTGAAAGGAATTGCCTGGCTGTTCGTTTTCTGGGGCGGTGTTCGCGTGCTGGGCTGCTAATGAAGAATAGCCCGCAGCACGGCTAAGGATTTCAAAGCGTGCATGTGGTCGGTGTGGCGATGGAGAAATTCCAGATACCAGTCCAGCAGGCGATAGCGCATGGTGCCATTCATTTCAACTGTTGAAAGATCTTCAAGCCTGCGGCATTGGATCAGTTGTGCGAGGGCTGCCGTATCGGTATGGTTGAGTGTTGTACCCACGGCGGGCGGCTCAGCACGGAAGGCTCCTTCGGGCAGGCTGAGGTAAGGGGTGGAATCGCTGTAATTGCCGGCAATTTCATAACCCAGATTCCGGCCGCATTGCAGCGCAAAAGCGAGGGGAAAATTGGCCACGGCGTGGGCCTCCTGGCGGTCCAGCGTTTCGAGATAATTTCTTGAAAAATCAAACAGATCCGGAAGTGCCGCCCCTTCGGGAAGCAGCCGTAGCAGCAGCTCTACCGAGAACAGCGCAATGCTATTCCGAACCACATCCTGCTGCAACTGTTGGTAGAAACAGGCCGGTGAAAATTCTTTGAGATGCTGCAGCCTGCTTTGCGGGCGGTAGTAGGCCTCGATATCGAGAAGGGTTGCCGGCTGTAATAGCCCTGCGCGGCTGCTGCGGCCTTTTGAAGAACTGCTCCGAATGCCTTTCACCAAAAAGCTCTGAATGCCGTGCTCGCGTGTGAACAGGGTTGCAATCAGGCTGGTTTCTCCATAGCGGATGGAGCGCAACACGATGGCTGGTGTGGCGTAAATCATGCCTTTGAAAAAAGAGCAGCAGCGTGGCTCAGTGCATGAACATCATCTTGCCCACGGCACGTTGCACCCCGTCCTTGCTGGCCGCGAAGATGAGCAGGATGCCGCTCTGCGGGCGATGGCCTTGATAGTCGAAACCATTCCAGACGAGACTGCCACCGGCAGCTTTGGCGCGGTAGATGAGCTGTCCTGAGATGTCGGTGATGCGTACATCGGCATCCGTCGTGAAGCCCGTCATGGTGATGGGGCCTTTGTAATCTGAAGTGACGGGATGCGGGAAAATGTGAATGCTCTGTGCGGTTTCAGCACCGTCAGTTGCTGTGCCGTGATATGAAACCAGGCCATCTGCCGTACCGAAATAGACATCGCCCGTCACGCCATCCACTGCAATAGACTGGATGGTGTTGGAAGGAAGCGGTGCATTGTCCACCGTGAATCGAGCCAGAATCTTGGAGGCGTCCGGCGACAACAGCCAGAGGCCATTATTGGTGCCTACCCATTTCCGGTTGGCTCCATCCACGGCGATGGCATTGACACTTTCATTGCTGAAAAGAATGCCTGCAAACTGATCATACTGAACGACGCGCAACTCCACATCGCTGGTCTTGTCCTGCATGATCTGGCCCGGGCTGCCGGCAATGCCGATGCCTTTATCCGTGCCAATCCAGATGGCACCGTCCAGGTCTTTGGCCAGGCAGAGCACATTGTTGGAAGGAAGGCCGCCGCTGCCTTTCACGGCAATGAGGTTCCGAAAATCGTCATCGCTCTGGGTCTCCGGTGTGCCGCCGTCATTGTAAACGACCACGCCTCCCTGTGGCGATATGTACCATTTCTGATTGAGGTCATCCACCATGATGTCGGTGCCACTGTTCGGGAAAATCCGGTTCATGCGCGGCACCGAATAATGAAACCAATTGCCATCGGCATTGCGCACAGCGAGTTCTGAGTCCAAACCATATTGGTTAACCCACAAGGCGCCGTTCTGATCGGTTACTACGCCGCGGGCGGGAAAGCCTTTTGTGTTGCCCAGCAGCTCGCCCTGCTTGATGATGCGTTCACTACCGTCAGCCTTGCGTTCATAGATGCCGCTTTCGGCGGTGCCTGCATACAAAGTGCCCGTGCGCGGATCGAGGTCGAGCACCAGAAAATCGAAGACGGAATCGCGCAATAGCGGCGTGTTGTAGCCGATGAAATTTTTCCAGTGGTCACCGTAGAAGTGAGAAAAACCGGTGGTTTTCATTCGCGGTTCGTAGCCTACCGAATAGACGCCGCCGTGCGTCACCCAGACCTCATTATTGCGGGCATAGATGGCATCGCTTTCTGCATCGCCTGGCCCTTCAGGAGTGACGAAACGGATATCATCAGAAGCTACACGCAACACCAGCCCCTGGTAGGCATCGGCCATCCATACGCGGCCATCGTTGCCTTCTACCACGCCGGCAGGGTAGCCATTGATTGTAGAATCCACGAGGGCATTGCCGCGAGAAAAATGGAGGTACTTGCCCAGCCCCTTATCGTTGAAAATGCCAACGTACAGCAGGCTGTCGCCTACGTCAAAGTGAACGATATGGGTGCTGTCGCGGTACCAGATGCGCTGCCGCGATTGCGGGCCGAGGATGCGGAACAATGAGTCCGTGATGCCTGCATTTGCCGCATAAATGGAGCCGTTGAACAAAGCGATTTCAGAATAGCGGCGGCCTGTGTCCAGCGGTTGCCAATTGGTAAAAACCTGTGGTGCCGGGTTGCTGCGTGCGATGCGATAAATGCCTGCATCCGTGGCGGCGTAGAGGTAGGTGTCGTCTCCTTTTACGGCGTTCACGGCAATCATTTTGCCGCCGCTTGTGAACACGTAAGATTCCTTCACCTCCTGCCGGTCCAGGTCAATGACGATGATGCCGACGCCTGTGCTGATGTAAGCCATCCCATCGCTGGTGTAGATGTCGCGGATGCTCTTATCGCCCGAAACACTCTTGTTCATCAGGTCCGGAATGACCGTGAAGTTGTGGTGGCGAAAGAGGTCAATATTGCTGTTTTGGTAGCCGATGACAACGCTGCCTGTGGTTGCATCGTAAGCAATTCCCACCGGGTTGGTATCGTGCATCCCTTCCACCTTGCTGAAGGTTTCAATTTCCTGGTTGGAGGTCTTGAAGGTGAAAAAGCTCTTGGCAGTGCTTACGAAAAGGGTAGCTCCATCAGTAGCCATACCCGTAGCCTGATTATAGGGCAGGTGCGAACGCCAGACACCGACCGGACGATATTGTGCAGATGCAGCAAAGGCCGACAGCATCAAAAGCAGGAGGCCGGAAAGACGAATCATGTTGTGGGAAAACGCGCGAAAGAAAGCTTTCAAAAGTATCCAATAAACGAGCCGGGCCGCGGCTTATTGCTTCCCGGTGGGCAGCCGGCCGGAGCAATGCAGCACGTGCAGATTATTGTGAAATTTCAGCACGCAAATCCGCGTTTGTATCTCCTTCCGTTTTTCAGTTCATTTTTGAGGCACGCCCGAGGTATCCCGTTCTGCGCTTAGCCCTCATAGCTTTTCACGATTATGGACATTCAAAACAACTACGTCGCGATCATGGCCGGCGGCATCGGCAGCCGTTTCTGGCCGGAGAGCCGCGCCGCCAAGCCCAAACAGTTTCTCGACCTGCTCGGCACCGGCCGCTCTCTGATTCAGTGGACCTATCAGCGCTTCCGCAACATCTGCCCGAAAGAGCACATCTTTTTCATCACCAATCAGCATTATATCGGGATGCTCAAAGAGCAAATTCCCGAAATCTCGGATCACAATATCATCTCCGAACCTTCGCGCAAAAACACCGCGCCCTGTGCTGCCTATTTTGCACACAAGATGATGGCGCTCAATCCGGACGCCAACATCATCATGTCGCCGGCAGACCACCTGATCATGGACGAGCGTGCCTTTGAAAAGGCCATGAAAGACGCCCTTGATTTTGTAAGCCACAACGATGCTTTATTGACTCTTGGCATCAAGCCCACCCGACCCGACACGGGCTATGGCTACATCCAAACGGAGATGCATGAAGACCTCAATCATGGCGTGGCGCGCGTGA
>JAMIQN010000193.1:0-22731 GCA_035914595.1 Chitinophagaceae bacterium
CAACGTTGGAGGATAATGGCAATGCCCCCGACTTGCTGGATACACCGCTGGCTGCCGGCACTATCAGCAAGCTGCGCACGGCAGTGTCTGCATTCAAGAAATTTCAACAACCCTACACATCCTTCGGCGGGCGACCTGCAGAAAAAGACGAAGACTACTACGTGCGGATTTCCGAGCGCCTGCGCCACAAGGACCGTGCGATTACCATCTGGGATTATCAGCACCTCATTCTCGAGGCCTTCCCGGCGCTGCAACGCGTGAAGTGCCTTTCGCACACCTCCTACGAACAACTGCCGGATGGCAGCATGCGCTACAATGAAATGGCGCCGGGCCATGTGACGATAATCACTATCCCTTCTCTGCATGAAGTAGTGCTGGCAAATCCGCTTCGTCCCTACACCAGCGAGCGTGTGCTGGCGGAAATTGATGCTTTCGTTCGCGAGCGTATTTCCTGCCACGTGCAGCCGCATGTGGTGCATCCTTTGTTTGAAGAAGTGGCGCTTGATTTCAAGCTGCGCCTGCTGCCCAGCTTCGATGATTACACTTTCTACATCCAGACGCTTCAGGAGGAGATAACGCAGTTCCTCACGCCATGGGCCTACAATCCAGATGTGGCAATTGCCTTTGGAGGTATCGTAAGAAAATCAGTGCTCATCAATTTCATCGAAGAGCGGCCCTATGTGGATTACATCTCCGATGTGCGGATGTTTCATCGGACAAAAGAGAACCCCAATTCAGTGGCCGATGTGGATGAAATCATTGCCTCTACCGGCATGGCCATTCTCGTCAGTGTGCCTGCCGCCAAGCATTCCATCACGCCTATTCCCGCCCCGGCAGCAACGACCGTTGCTACCCCCTGCATAGATCCCTACGCTACAAGTTCGGATCGCAAAGCCTGACTCTTAAGCCCCACTATTTGCCGTGCCTGACAACATCACCATAGCCAAATACCCAAGCCTGCCTCATGGCATGGACTATGGCCTGCTGCGCCGTACCGGGCTTCAGTATATCGAAGCGCTGGGCGGTCGCCTTTGGACGGATTACAATATTCATGACCCCGGCATCACCCTGCTGGAAGCGCTGTGTTACGCACTCACCGATCTAAGCTATCGTGCCACTTTCCCGATAGAAGATTTGCTTGCAGAGCCACCGGATACCATTGCAAGGCCCGAGCGGCAGGGCTTCTTCAGTGCCCGGGATATTCTCACCATTTCTCCCTGGACCGTTCCGGACTACCGCAAGCTGCTGGCCGATATCGAAGGAGTACAGAATGGATGGCTGTTCTGTAAGCATTGTGCCTGCGATGACCTCTACCTCTATGCCGATTGCAAGACGAGTAGCCTTCGCTATGAGCCAACAGAACATCAAGTCATCATCAAAGGGCTGTATGATGTGCTCATTCAGTTTGAAGATGACCGCGGCGTGGGCAACCTTAATACCGGAAAAATCAAGTATCGCTTCAGCTTCGTGGCAGGCTCGGGAGCTGCTGCAAAATCTGCTACGGGCACTATCGAAATGCGGCTGCCCGCCTGGCGGGATCTGGAGCTGGACAAGTCAAAATATCATGACTTCCGTCTGCCCTCAAGCCGCGTGAAGGAAGTGAAAGTGCTTTTCATCTCAGGGAATAAAGGCGACAACCAAAACATCCTGCAGGTGGACCTCGCAAGGGCATTACGCAAGCACCTTTTTGCAACTGTCGAAGTGTCCTTCTGGCCGAACCCCGTGGACGCTGCAACCGTCCGCACGCTGCTGCTGGAAGATGTGCCGCTCCAGGTTTGGTTTAGCAGCGATTCCGATCGAAAGGCCCTTCAACTGACGGACCTCGCAAGCGCCATTGCCAACGCTGGAGCTACCGGTATTCTGCCCCTTTACCTGAATCGGATTCACGAGGCAGACCGCGTGATGGCGCGCACCAGAAAGGCATTGCACGAGCATCGAAACCTCTGCGAAGATTATTGCAACATTACCGGCGTGCAGGTGCAGGAAGTAGCTATCTGCGCCGACATGGACCTGGCTTCAGATGCTGATATCGAAGCCGTGCTCGGGCAGGTCTATTACCTCGTGTCGCAGTACATGAGCCCCGATATCAAGTTCTGGTCTTTGCAGGAGTTGCTGGATGCAGGAAAGCCTGTGGATCAAATTTTCAATGGACCACCCCTTAGCCACGGGTTCATAGATAATGAGCAACTGAAGACAACCAATCTGAAGATGGAGCTGCGTGCCTCGGATGTGATCAACCTCATCATGGACATTCCGGGGGTCCTCGCGGTGCGCAATTTCGTCTTCTCACCTTTCGATAAAGAAGGTAATCGCCTGGCGCCAGAGAGCTGGCTCTACAAAGTGCCGGCACAACACCTGCCGCAACTCTATCTGGAAGCAAGCAAGATTCTTTGCTTCAAAAACGGCCTGCCTTTCCTGCCCGACATGCTGGAGCTCAGCGACACGCTTCAGATGTTGAAAGGTCTGCATGCCCAGCCCTGGTATTCCGTTGCGGAACTCGATTTGCCTGTTCCGCAGGGCAGCTATCGCCCCATTGATTCTTATCGTCCGGTTCAATATGAACTGCCACTCACGTATGGCGTGGGGCCTTACGGGCTTGCCTCGGATGCCTCGGACGCACGCAAGGCGCAGGCGAAACAGTTGAAGGCCTACCTGCTGTTTTTCGAGCAAATGTTGGTGGATTATCTCGCCATGCTTCGCCACACCAAGGACTTCTTTGCGATCGACGAAACGGTTGTTCACACCTACTTCACGCGGCTGCTGGGCGAGGCCGATATCGTTGGTATTGACGAGATATATGCAGAACCGGGCGGCGCCAAGCTGGATGAGGCCGGCCTTTATCAATTGCTGGAAACTGCTCCTGAATTTGCGGAGCGACGTAATCGATTCCTGGATCATTTGCTGGCGCGCTTTGCCGAGCAATTCTCCGACTACACGCTCATGCTTTATGCCTACGGCAATGAGCAGGAACGGAGCGCCTCCATGCTGATCAAAGACAAGATTGCCTTCCTGAAAGCCATCCCTGAAATGAGCTTCAATAGAGCAAGATCTTTCGATTACAAGAGCCCGTCAGAAGTATGCAGCCCTGCCAACGTGCCGGGCCTGCAGACCCGCATCGAGCGTATTCTCGGCCTACGCGGACTGGATAGTTTTTTCGAACTGTACGAAGAACATGACACCGACGGAAAACTGTTTGAACAACGCTGGCGCCTGCGCGACAAGAGCGGAAGGATTGTGCTCAGCAGCAGTACACGATATGTGGCTGAGGTGTATGAGGATGCTCTGGAACTGGCACGGCAGGAGATGGCAGAAGTAACGCGCTATATCGGCGATGCCGCACGATTTGAAATCAGGAAAAGCCGGCAATGGGTGCTCAACCTCACCAATGAAGCCGGGGAGGTTATCGCCACGCGCAAACAGCATTTCAGCAAGAAGACGGATGCGGAAGCGGCGCGTGATGCGCTGGTCAAATTTGGTCGTGAGATGCTGTGGGGCGAGCGCCTATTCGTCGTGGAGCATCTCCTGCTACGACCGCACAACCGGCCGGGTGGGGCCATTCCGAATGGCGATGCGCTATTGCCGATTTGCATCGGTCCTGACTGTGGCGAGCTATGCCAGAAGGATGATCCCTACTCATTCCGCCTGACGCTGGTGATGAACGGAGAAGGTGGCCTGGCCAATGCCGGTATTGAGTATCGCCGGTTTGCCGAACGAACCATCCGCTTTGAAGTACCGGCCCATTTGGGCGTCAAAATTTGCTGGGTAAGCAGTGAGCAACTGGAAGCTTTCCAGAAAGCATGGTGCGCTTACCTGGCAGTGCTGGCCCAGCCGGAACCGGCTCCATTGGCGCTCAGCGCGCGCCTTGAACAAGTGTTGTCCATTTTCAACGACCTCAAGAGTATTTATCCGCCTGCATCCCTGCACGACTGTGCCGATGGCAATGATGAGAATCGGGTTTTCCTCAACCAGACGATCATCTGAATCGTGGCATGCTCCAACCTAAATCCCCAAACTGCTTCTTATGTTACCCGAACAACCTATCAGCTACCCTGAGTTTGTCGCCGACCAGTTGCTGACGGCTGCAAACCTCAATGACCTTTTTGAATACCTCGATGAGCAGGAGCGGGGCACACGCGTCAACCTCATTGGTATTGGCATTGTATGTGGTCTTGAGCTCCTCATTAATGATGAAGGGACGGAGATCACGATCACCAAAGGCTGCGGTATCACCACGGAGGGCTATCTGGTGCGCTGGGACCAGAAGAGCTTTCAGAACTACAAAGCCTACGATGCAGCGCGCGAAATCGTGTACGAGCCATTTTACAGCGGTGGTGCGCAACGGTTCCCGATAGACGAGTTGAAGGCAGATTCATCGGAGGAAGGCCTGACCAAACTGAGCAAGGAATATCTCGCCGACAAAGTGGCTTTGATTTTTGTGGAACTGCTTCGCGAGGATGCCAAGAACTGCAATCCGGAAAGCTGCGATGATAAAGGGCGGGACGTTACGCTAAGCCTGATTCCGTTACTTGTAAATCGGAAGGATGCCAAGCTGCTCAGCAGCGGCTTAGCCGGAGCTTCTGTGAATCAGGGCTGGCTTCGGATGCCTGCGATGAAGATGCCACGCCATCATGTGCCTGCCGATGATATTTTCGATAGCGGAGATGTGCTGCAAGGCTTCCTGGAAACACTGGGGCCTACCTTTTTGAAACAACTGGAAACGAACCTCAGCACCTGCTACAGCCGCCTTGCTCCGCTGCTGTTGGGACGCTTCCCGTCCAATCCATTTGCAGGCCTGGCCGGCGATTTTGCATTCCTGACCAACGGCACCATCACCGTCAGCCAGCTACTCTACCTGCAGTATTACTACGACCTCTTCAGCGATGTCATTGCGGCTTATGAAGAGCTGCGCAAGAAGGGCATGAAATTGCTCAGCCTGTGTTGCCCGGATGAGAATCTGTTTCCGCGACACCTGTTGCTGGGCCTGACGGGGAAAGGCAGTGTGCTGGCTAGTGGAGAAATGCGGCAGGCATTCATTCCTTCACCTGCAAATTGCTGCCACAGTAGCCTGGTAGCGGAATTGCGCTTCCTGTTTCAGCGGCTCGTCCTCCTGCTGCAACGATTTGAAGTGCCGGGAAGTAACCTGGCCTCACTTGGGAAGTTGAATGCCGCCGGCCGGCTGAATGCCGCCATTGTGCGAGCGCCGATTCGGATCACACCAAGCAGGCTGGGTGATGATGCCTTGTCTGAAAAGGCAATTCCATATTACTACAATGTCATCGGTGGAACAGAAGCCCTCTTTCAATATTGGAGCTATGCCCGCACGATGGCTCATGCAGCAGATCAGAACCTGTCCTACCATGCGGCACTTTACAACCAGCAGGATGACGAAGTGAGACACCCACTGAAGTACGATCTGGAGCCTTACAATTTCCTGCGAATAGAAGGCCATGTAGGCCACAGCTACACCGAGGCACTTGACACGATCAATCAGATTCGGGATGCTAACCGACTGCCTTTTGATGTGGTTGCGCTCAGCGCGGATGTCATTACGCTTCGCGAGCAGCTTGCATCCATTGCTGCGGGAACTTCCAAGGCAGCTCTTCGTGAGAATGTGCCGGGCGAGTTTGCCCTCAATTGCCATTTTCAGGACCTGGAAGCTCTGTACGACACGATGGCTCAGGGCCTGATTTGCACGCTGTGCAAGGAAATGAAGTACTACTATGAATTTCCTCCACGGAAGGCCGATGAAACGCCTACGCTGCAGGTGCCGGGAGTTCCATTGTTGCGCAGTTGCGACCCTGACTATCGCTATCGTCCTAACACCTTGGGCGCCTCTTTTGAAGCCTTTTACAAGACCCTGCCTGCCCAATACATCCAACCTGAACAGTTCCTCAGTGGCAATGCGGTAGCAGGTGCATTTACGGGGTTCAAAGCGGCTGTGGCGACGAACAACAACAATATCCCCGGCTTCGCACTTCTATATTATATCGAGAAGTTGTCAGAGGTCCTTCCGACCTCACTGTCGGGCTTCAGCATTGCTGCGTTTGTAGATCGCTATACCGACCTGATGACCGTGGCCCAAAAACTGAAAGATGCTTACCTCGCGGCAGGCGTCGGTGCGGCGACGGGAGATAACGAACTCGGGCTGGCCATCGTGGAAGATGTGGTGGATCATCTGGACGCCTTGTTGTTCGCCTGCAGAATGGCGCCTTTTATTGCCCTCTACAACGACTACAAGCTTCGCTGGATCTACCTGTCCATGCTGCGCAAGTTTGGTTATTACTCCAAGCTGCATCCGGGCTTTCAACACAAGGCCGGCGTCAACATGGGCGGCACTTTCATCCTCGTGTACCATGAGCGAAGCAAGCCAAAGGTTTCAACGCCCAACATCTTCGTGGCCGGTACTGCACGAACAAAATCGGCTGTGGTCGGGAAGGTGGTGGAAGAAGTTTCTGAAGAGAAGAAGGCCACATTTTCGAAAAGCACTTTGGGCCAGAAGACGCGGGTGGAGGCAGCAGAATCGGCTGTCGGTGCCGAGAAGAAATCAGAGTTCATCAAAGACACCGATGCGTCCACTATTCGGGCTAAGGATGCCATCCGGCGCATCTCCGTTTCGAAGCTGCGCACCATGCTTTCAGCAAAGCAGATGGGCATTATAGACAAGCTCTTTTTCAAAGACCTGATCACCCGTCACAGCCTCGATGAGTTGACGGCCCAACTGCCCGACAAAGTGGTCATCGCCGACTTCTTTCTGCCCTACATGTGCTGCTCCGACTGCCCGCCGGTGTACTATGTTGTCACGGAAACAAAGGAGGAAGAGAAGCCTGCGATCAGCATCAAGACAACGGAATTCTGTTCGAGTGATCAGGCGGTCTATCCGGTTACTGTTTCGCCCGCAGGGGGCACATTGAGCGGTGAAGGCACCTCTGTAGATAATGGTGCGATGAACTTTCATCCCGCTGCAGTGAACATTCCAGCGGGCACCCTGAACAAGGTGGTCACACTGAGCTATACGGTCGGCGATCAAGTTGCTACGACGAGTGTAACCGTATTCGCAAAACCGGTGGCTGCTTTTGAAATAAAGCGCGGCACTTCCTACAATGTCGTCGTGTTGGACAGCACGAGTCAGAATGCGGCAAGCATTGCCTGGACATTCAGCGATGGTGGTACTGATTCCGGAGATCTCGTCACGCACTTTTTCAAAGAAGATGGCACCTATACCATCACGCTGGCGGTGACCAATGGCGCCTGTACCGCTACTGCATCGCAGGATGTTACCATTGTAAAGGCGGAAGTTTCGGTAGAAGGAAAACTGTTTTGCTCCGGTGATGGTAAGACCTATCCCATTACGGTCAGTCCGACGGGTGGAATAGTGAGTGGAGAAGGTGTGAAGACAGACACCGCAACGGGCACAGCTACATTCAGCCCATCTCAGGTAGCCTTTGAAAAGACGCAGGCATCGAAGAATGTTGCTATCAGCTACACTGTGCAGGGGCAGACGGTACAAACCATCGTGACGGTAAGTCAGCTACCCTCCGCTGCGTTCACCGTCAACACCCCGGTCACAGCTGGCCCGACTGTAAGACTGTTCTCGACTGACAATGCCTTCACGGCCACGTACCGCTGGGACTTTGGCGACGGCTCACAATCTGACGTTGCAAATCCATCCCATGATTTCAAGAAGCCGGGCAGCTACAATGTGAGACTTACGGTATCGAATGGGACGGCTTGTGAGGCCTCTTCCAGCCAGCAGGTGGTGATAGAAGACAAGCCAACGCAAACGAAGAATTGCGGCCCGCTCAGTGGCATCATCGAGCTATTCAATGCTTTCGTGAAGCAGGATCCCGCCAGGCTGAAATCCTTCACAACCGCACTCGGAGACTTCGGTGAAATCAGTGACTATTTCACAGAATTGAAGGGGATATCCGGGAAGCCGGTTACGGACCAGATCAAGTTCTTCAGCGATTCCCAGGTGGGTGCCCGACTGCAGAGCTGGTTTGAACGCTTGCAGTCACTGATCATGGAAGGGGTTGACCGTGAATTTGGCTTGATGCTATGGCGCATACTCACCCAACTGGCGATGTACGTCATGTGCATTCAGTCGGGCGATTTCGACAAGAACGCCGTCAATCTCGCCAACCTGTTCGCCGACCTCGCTGTCAAGATGAAGAGTTGGGCCCAGTTCGTCCCCAAGTTGACGGCAGTGGAGAAAGCGCAAATGCAGCTCTTGCTGAATGACCTAAAAGCTGAGGTCGCCCGGCTGGATGCCAACGGCGAAACTGCTGTGAAGCCTACCTACGTAAAGGCCCTGAATACACTCATCAAATTACTTACCGGCTACTTGAAGTGACATGTCTGCCCCGGTGCACATCATCGCCCGCCAACGCGTCCGTCTTCGTTATCATGGCATGACGGATGCGCTGGCTTTGCGCAGCATGACGCACACACTCTGCACCGAAGAATTACCGGCTCGTCTCAATCAGCTTTTTGACCGCTATGATGAACCGGGGATGGTGCTGCAACTGGGCAGAATTGCAGTTTCTGTGAATCTCAGCAACGAGGCTGAAATCCGCGACAGGCTTGCTTCAGCAATTACCGAAGAGATAGAGCGCAAGCTTCGTAAGGCATTGGAAGAACGGATTGACAAGGCACTCTCAGTGCAAGACAACCTGATGGAGGCGCTGGTTTTCTACCTGCAACGAGGCATCCTTCCGTGGTGGTCGGTGACGAAGGATACAGCGGCTTTTCGTGAGGAAATACAAAGCTTTTTTGCAAACGGCCTTGCACCTGCGCACCGCAAAACCTTCCTGCGACTCATGAGCAATGCGCACGCCCGTCTGCGTTTGATTGCCTTGCTGGATGTTGCAGCTATGGAAGCGTTCATGCGGGTTTTGTCCGGATTCACGCCGTCTGATTGGAGCGCCTTTCTGAAGTGGTGGTATTCGCTGCACGATAGCCTTGCAGTTGAGAAGAATCTCTCGCCGGCCATACATGATTTGCATTGCTTCATCATCGAGGCACTTACTTCTGTGCAGCAGCAGCAGGTCGCCTATTCAGAATTTCAAGTACGCCTTTCAAAGATTTTGGGGATGAATGGAATTCCGGTGGAAAGAATGCTGGGGTGGGGGCTACCGGCTCCCGAATCTGTTCATATAAAACAAAGGCAGTTGAGGTCCAAAGAACTTCCTCTGAACGACAGAACGGACCGACCAGGGCAGGATGAAGAAAGTTTGAACGAGGCCGCCAAATCCCTTAAGCAATCAGAAGAAAACCTTCCGGATTCAGATGAAAGGATTCTTACACAGAGTGCAGGCCTTGTCATCGTAGCACCTTTTCTGCCGGGCCTTTTCCGCAATCTGAATCTGCTAAAGGAGGATGTAATTATGGACGTCCCACGCGCGATTGCATTGCTGCGCTATTTACTTGCAGGAGCGCTTCCCTATCTGGAACCTGAACTGGCACTTGAGAAGATTCTTTGCGGCCTGCCCTTGCAGCACAGCCTGCCTCCCGCGATAGAATTGGAAGATGCCGACAAAGACGAGGCCCTTGCTTTGTTGCAATCTGTTATTGAGCATTGGAGCGCCCTGAAGAAGACTTCGCCGGAGGGACTTCGCCACAATTTCTTGCAACGGGAAGGACGGCTTCAGTTTTCTGGAAGTGAATGGAAGCTGACCGTTCAACGTGCCACACACGACATACTGCTCGACCGCCTGCCGTGGAGCATCAGCATGATTAAGCTTCCCTGGATGCGGCAATTGCTGATGGTAGAATGGAATCGTTAGAATAGGTACGCTATGCCTGCAACTGCTGAAAAAACAACCCGAATAGCTTCTGTCCAGCACCACGCGGATGGTGGCAGCTTCTTCCGAAAGGCAGAAGAGCCGGCCTTTTTCGGCAGCTACGAACAAACCAGATTTTTTACCCCAACCGGAATTCAAACCAAGCTGAGCGTCTCACAGCCGGGTGACCCACAAGAGCAGGAAGCAGATGCAGTTGCGGATCAGGTGATGCGAATGGAGGAGCCTGCGCCCACGAAAGCAACACCCCGCGATGAAGAAGGCTCCGGCATCATGCGCCTGCCCGATGCAGCAGGCATCCCGTTGAACGTTCCGGCAGACAAAGAGCGAAAGAAATTGCAGCGGCAGGAGATGGAGGAAGAGCCGGAGGCCGGCGCAGAAGTGCAGCCGAAGCTGATGCGGAAATGTGCAGAGTGTGCAGAAGAAGATGCCGTTCAGGCCCGCCTGATGCGTAGTGCGGAAGCGGGTGCAGAAGATGCTGAAGTTTCTTCCGATGTGTGCAATGAATCTTCAGAGGCCTGCATTCAACCCAAGATAAATAGCCCGCCTGCCGCCATCAGTCTGCAACGCAGTGGCCGCGCACCGCCGCAGCCGCAAGCTTCATTTGAGTCCACGCTCCAGTCCACGAAGGGTGGAGGTGTTCCTTTATCAGGAACGACGCGGCAATTCATGGAAAGCCGCTTTGGCGCCGATTTTGGCGCGGTGCGCATTCATACCGGTGCGCAGGCTGAGACGCTCAGCAACGATATTCACGCCCAGGCCTTCACGCACGGCGGTGATATCTATTTCAACGCAGGAAAATTTGCACCTGACACTGTCGCCGGAGGACATCTTCTGGCGCATGAGTTGACGCATACCATTCAGCAGGGAGCCAGTCACCACCACTCAGGAAGCGACACTTCTCTTTCGCGAAAAGTCAGCACTCATTCCGTATCGAAACATACGGGCAGCCTTCAAAGGGTAGCTGCCGAGCGGCCTGTTCCCTCACAACTTCAGAATGCAGTAGCCAAAGCCAAAGGCGAAGAAGGCCAGGTGAACGCCGGCAAAGAAGGGCCGGATGGCTTCCGCCTGGGCTGGGAGCACCTCATAGATTATTTCAAGACGACGCTGGGCGAAGACAAAGTGTTGCCGCAGGGCGGTGGCTATGTGGAAGGTGCCGTTGCGGAACAGGACATCAAGAAGAAAAGAGAAATCTCAGGAGCCTTAGCGCCGGCACATCCGGCCATTGAGCGTAAGGGGCCCTACGTGCGCGATGCCATGCCAAGCTGGTGCGGCATTTTCGTGTTTTGGGCGTTGCATAAAGCGGGTGTGCCGATGAAGCCCTGGCAGCTTGGAGGCCGCGTGGTGACTGCAGATGCAGCCTATCCGCCGGGCCATATCCCACAAACGGGCGACATCGCCTACCGTCAGAATTATTCCCATTTCGCCATCGTTGATAAGACGAGTGGTAATACGGTTACTACCGTGAATGGCAACACGGCCGGCGAAGACAATCTAGGTGGTCAGGTGCAAACCCGCGACCATCCGCTTAGTGATTGGACGGCCTTCTTCGATCCACTGATGCTAAAGAACGGACCGCTGTCCGTTGGCGAAACAGATGCCGCAAGTACAAAGCCTCTTTCGCTGGAAGAACTGCGGAAACAGGTCTTTCATGTAAATCCAAAACAGGAAGAGGGAAGCCCGCAAGAAGGTGAAGCCGAGGAGCCTATTGAAAGCAACGCCGGCCCTGCGCTCAGCGATTGGAACGTAGCCGCAAATGGAAGCCTGCAACGAAATGTCGCTTCCGGCCCCGAGCCGATTGCTGCTCCGGAAGAAGAAAGGAAAGAAGATCAGCCGGATCAATCCGCTACAGTAGGCCTTCAGGCGAAGAAAGAATTTGCCCCGCCATCGGACGCTGCTGAGGGTGAAGAAGGGCCTGCTGCAGAGGTTCAATCCGGCGACACACCTGCTATCCAACGCAACATTTTTGGAGATGCCTGGGATGCTGCCGGTGATGCGGTGAGCGGTGCCTACGATGCCGCCAGCGACTTTGCCGAAGGCGCACTGGACTGGGCCGAAGACCAGCTCAATGAAGCCAAGGCCTATATCCTGGAACGGATTCGGAATTATGCCGCCGACATTCCCGGTTATAGCCTCCTGACCGTCATCCTACAGCGAGACCCCATCACAGGTGCCGCCGTGCAACGAACGGGTAGCACCCTGCTGAGCGCCGGTCTTGACGTAATTCCCGGTATAGGGCCGGGCATCCGAACGCTGCTGCAGCAAACGGGCACCTGGGATGAAGCCGCTGCTTTCGTAGAAGGACGGATTGATGATTTCATCAGCATGGCCGGCAGCATTGCCACGAGCATCGTTGGGTTCATTGATGATTTGGGGATCTCGGATATCAGGCATCCGGTGCAGGTGCTCGAAGATTTCTTCCAGCTCGTGCGTGGTGTGATTGATGATGTGGTCGGCTTCGTTTGCCGGTCGGCAGATGCCTTCGTAGAGATGGTGAAGCGGGTGGTCATTACGCAAGTGGCTTCTTTCGTCCGCAATCATATTCCGAGGCTGTATCCCTTCCTGCGCGTGGCTTTTGGCTTCGACCCGATTACCAATGAAGCAGTACCGCGCAACGGCACCAACATTCTGAATGCCTTGTTCTCGGTAACCGATGAAGGACTGGAACAAAAGCGACAGTTGATGGAAACGGGCGCCTTCCAACGGGTAGCTGCGTGGATAGACCAGGGTATCTATGTTTTTACCAATCTCTACAATGCTATTCGGACGGGCTTCACGATGATCTGGTCGGTCATTTCGGTAGATAGCCTGCTTCATCCGATAGACACATTCGAGCGCATCTACGACCATTTTGTTACACCCGTGACGGACGTGATGGCTTGGATTGGAAGGGCAGCGCTTTTCATCATTCAGGCCATTAAGGATGCCTTGCTGAGCCGCCTTTCTGCATGGGCACGCGGGCAACGCGGCTATTTCCTGATCACGCTCCTCATTCATCGCGATCCTTTCACCAATGCACCGGTTCCGTTCTCTGTAGAAAACGTGATTCATGCTTTCATGAGCCTGATGGATGGAGGTGAAGAGCAGTTCCAACAGATGAAGGAAAGTGGCGCCATTGACCGCACTACCAATCGGATTCATGCTGCTGTCCGGCGACTTGGCTTTACCGTACCCTACATCGTAGGGCTGTTTACGGGATTGTGGAACCGCCTTCGACTGAGCGACCTCGCCAACCCGATTGCACTATTCCGCAGAGTCATTCAAACTTTCGCTGCGCCGGTACGCAGGCTGGTAGCCTTTGTGGGTGAAATCGTCCGCATCGTGGTGGAAGTGATTCTGCAGATTATGCAGTTTCCGGTAGATCTGGTTTCGAGTATCATCTCGGGAGCAATGGCAGCCTGGGACCGCATCAAACGGGCGCCGGTCAACTTCCTCATCAATCTGCTGCGCGCCATCAAGCAGGGCTTCGTTCAGTTCTTCGACCATATTCTGGACCATCTGCTTTTTGGCCTGACAGGCTGGCTCATGGCAGAGTTGCGCGATGCCGGAGTGCCGCAGCTTACAGACCTCTCGCTGCGTGGTGTCATCAGTTGGGTGCTTCAGGTGTTGGGTATCAGTATGGAGGCGATTTGGCAAAAACTCGCAGCCCATCCGCGCATTGGGCCGGAGCGTGTCGCGAAGATTCGGGGCGTTATCGGAAGGCTGGAAGGCATCTGGACTTTCATCCGGGATGTGCAACAGCGTGGCATTGCAGCTATCTGGGAAAAGATTCAGGAGCAGCTCAGTCAGCTTTGGGACACCGTGCTGGATGCCATCAGAAGCTGGGTGATGGAAAAAATCATTGCCAGTGTTACTGCGAAGCTGCTTTCCATGCTCGACCCGACCGGCATCATGGCTGTCATCAACAGTGTGATTGCGATGTATCGGGCGGTGCAATCCTTTATTCGATACCTGCGTCAGATTCTCGAAGTGATTAACTCCTTCGTGCAAGGCATTGCTGGAATTGCTGCGGGCAATATTGCCGTTGCAGCCAACTACCTCGAGAATACTATGCGGCGTGCCATGCCGGTGGTCATAGGCTTTCTGGCCAATCAGGTGGGGCTGGGTGGCATTGGCCACAGGATTGCTGAAATCATCGGGCGTGTCCGTGCGATGGTGGACAGAGCCTTGACCTGGCTCGTCAATAAAGCAGTGGATACCGGCTTTGCATTGATGGAACGTGCTATTGCGATGGGCCGCTCGGCAGCCAATGCTGTAGTGGGCTGGGCCAGCAGGTTGCTGGGTATTGAAAAGCGATTTAATGCCGAAGATGGAAGTAGTCACCGTCTCTTCTTCCGCAATGAGGGCAGCACGCCGGTCTTGATGCTCAACCCGACGGTTGTCAGCTTTGAAAGCTGGATCAATAGCATTCAGGTAGGCAATGATGCCGGCAAAGCAGCCAAGAAGGCGCGTGCTATTGCAAAGGCTCGTGAAATAGATACGGAGAAGAATAAGAACGTGACAGGAGTTGATGAAGAAGAGGAGCAGGAGGCGTTATTACGCACGAAGTTGGATGAACTGAGTAAGCTAACAGGGCCTCTGTTTGCGGGTGCAAAACCACCGTGTTCTAAGGATCCAGCCACGGGCCTCACATTCGGAGGTCTTCGGGCGGGCTTTTATGGAACTCGAATGGATGCTACTCATCTTACCAATATTCAGATGCCGACCGGATCTGTCCCAGACGTAACGCACCATAATTCTTTCCGCATCCTTAATCAGCGAAGAAATCAACGTGGGTCCTATTACATCTTAGGCCACTTATTAAATCATAATCTCGGAGGTACCGGACGAGATTGGATGAACCTGACACCGCTGACCCGAGAAGCTAACAGCGCGCATGAACGAATAGCAGAATCTCGTGTGAAAACTGCCGTAGCCGCAGGCAATATTGTCCACTACACCGTCGAGCCAGAATATGGCCGCAGCAGCGCCACCTCAACCGATCCAACAATCAATGAGATTATGAAGGAAGAGCGCAATGTGCCGTTGCGATTAATATGCGCCGCGGAGATGATTGTCCCTGCTGAAAAAGCAGTAGGAGGTACGGAAAGAAAAGTATCTCTTGTGCCCCCCGGCACTGTAATTGAGAACACTGTCAATCAATCCAAGGATGCGTATGATTTGACCGGTATCCGTCCGGCGGATGTGTATCTGGATCGTGCGAAACAGACACAACTCGAAACTATCCCCGGCGTTAAAGCACCTCTTGCCCTTTTGATCATTGCCGCCCGACGAGACAGGGTAAAATATGAGGGAACAAGATTCCCATCGTATGCTTCACTTGCTGAATACCAATTGGCAGACGGCAGAAAATTCACAAGCAAGCAGAAAGAAGTGATCAAAACTTTCTCAAATCTATCGTATGTCCATCTGTATTCTACCTAATGCTAAGTTTCATTCTACCTCTCCACCTTCTCAAAATCTCTTTTATGAAAACCTCATTCGCCCGCCGCTCTTCCCGCCGCAGCAAAGCCTTTCATCAGGACCGTAGCCTCTTTAGCAAAGAAGGAGATATGCCCTTCTTCAGCGTGGCGCCGCCGGCTCCTTTTTTCTCGTCCACATCGGCACAGCCAGTAGTGCAGCGCAAGTGTGATAAGTGCAAGGAAGAAGAAAAGAAGGAGTCTGGGCAAAACAAAGCTCCACAGCCGAAGCCCTCCGAGCTTCCAAAGGCGCTTGAGGAAAAGAAAAAGGAGGACAAAAAATTGATGCGTAAAGAGGCAGTGCCTGCAGCAGTGAATGCAAGCGGCTCACTCGCGTCTCCCGGGGCTGCAACTTCATTGCCTGCCGAATCTCAGAGCTTCTTTGGCAGAAGGATAGGGTACGATTTCAGCCATGTGATCATTCACACCGATGCGGAAGCAGATCGTGCTGCGAAAGCGCTTCATGCCAAGGCCTACACACTCGGAAATCATATCGTGTTTGCGGAAGGGCAATACAACCCGGGCAGTAATGAAGGCCGGCATTTGCTGGCACATGAACTGACCCACGTGATGCAGCAGGACGGGCAGCGGCTACAGCGAAAAGCGGAGCCTGCCATTGCAGAAGGACAGGAGCAGGAAGAATTTTTGGGAAATGCCAGCACAGCGGGCGTAGGTACGAAAGGGACAACCAAGAGGTCGTTTGCCAATTGCGCCGGCGCGCATGTGCAAGGTGCTACAGACGCCAACTATGATCATGGCACATACTCCGTCTCCGGGGCAGCTGTGACTCGTGCTACCGGTTGTGAGGGCTGCGCGGCTAACCAATGTGTCACGGTGCAGGGAACCATCGTTTCCGTGTTTCAAGCCAACCCGCAGGTGACACTCCCATCGGTGCCAGCCGGCAACTGGAATGCATGTGAACGCCAGGCCATCCAAAACTTTATAGACACGACGCTAAGCCAGCATGAGCAACAGCATGTCGCGGCCTTCAATACCTATAACGGCACGGTTCGTACCCCCTTCACTTATCGCGGCTGCCAGGCCGGCTGGGAGGCTTACGTGCGCGGCATTCATGAAGGTGTCAATCTGCCGCGGGAACAGCAGGCGACCCGATTGAGCGACGCCCTTGATGCCAACGGAGCCAACAATTTTACCATCAACTGCGAGTGCCCGGATCCGGAACCTCCCGCTGCGGCTCCCGGCTCGTAGCCGCTTTATATTAGTTGACTGATGCAACTCCCGCTATCACTCTACCTCTCCTTCGAAGTCTTTATTCGTGCCCGTCTGCGGATGCTTGCCGGCGAGCATCTGCTGCAGCCCAACCCATGGGAGCAGGAGGCCGATGCCTTTATGAAAGACCATCCCCTATTGCACAGTCTTTCCTGGGATGAGCGCAATATCCTGATGCTGGCCTTGCTGCCACAGGCCTTGCCGGATGCACTTGGCAATGCCGTACTCGAGGCGTTTCCATCAGGTGGAGACCTTCCGCTTTTGGGGGGAGTAAAAGGGCAGAATGCACGTAGTCTTTTGCCCACCGGCGACACGGCTCTTGCCATTTTCGGCGGCACGGACCTGGAGCGCCGCGCGGCACTCATGCAATTGCTGCAGCCCGATGCCCCCCTTGCGCGGGAAGGCCTTTTGTTTCTGGAGTCTCTGCGGGAAGGTGAGCCACCGTTGAGCGGACGCCTTATCCTGCCCCAGCATATTGCTGACCACCTTCTTTTTGGAAGGGAGCCGGCACCGCGATTTGGCCCCGATTTTCCTGCAAAGCAGGTGACCACCGCCATGACCTGGGATGATGTGGTATTGCCGCCGGCCACCCGCGCACAGATTGATGATATCAGTGCCTGGCTGCGGCACCACGAGGCAGTTGCCGCAGACCCTAACCTGGCGCGCAAACTGAAGCCGGGCTACCGCGTTTTGTTTTATGGCCCGCCCGGCACAGGCAAGACCCTGACGGCAGCGTTGCTGGGTAAGCAGTTTGAAAAGGAAGTGTATCGTGTGGACCTGTCGCAGATAGTGAGCAAATACATTGGCGAAACGGAAAAGAACCTTGAAATCGTTTTCCGCAGAGCCGAGCGCCGCGACTGGATTCTGTTTTTTGATGAGGCAGATGCCCTTTTTGGGAAAAGGACTTCCGTTCAATCCGCGCACGACAAATACGCTAATCAGGAAGTGAGCTACCTCTTGCAGCGCGTGGAAGATTACGCCGGCCTGCTCATCCTGGCTTCCAATTTCAAAAACAACCTGGACGATGCCTTCATCCGCCGTTTTCACAGCATCGTTCATTTTCCCGCACCCAATGCGCAGGAGCGCCACTTGCTTTGGCAAAAAAGCCTGCCTGCCGCCCTGCCTTTGCATGAAACTGTTGACCTTCTGGACCTGGCCAGCCGATTTGAACTCACCGGGGCCGGCATTCTCAACGTCGTTCATTACGCAGCCCTTCGTACTTACGACCGGCAACAGACTACACTCACGCACGAAGCGCTGATGGAAGGCATCAAAAAGGAATTTTTAAAAGAAGAGCGAGCCATCTGACGGCGGGAACAGGTATTGATTTTCTTGAAATCGGGCAAAAACGCAGTAGGGCCGCAGCAATAGCCTTCAACTATCCGGCTATCCGACAAATGCCGGAGGCAGCCTCTTATTTTTGCGCCTCAAATTCATTTCAACAGCCTCCTAACAACATGGCAGCAGTATTCACCGATTCAAATTTTGAGACCGAAGTGCTGAGCGCAGACAAGCTCACCGTAGTTGACTTTTGGGCACCCTGGTGTGGCCCTTGCCTGGCACTTGGCCCCACCATTGACGCTCTTTCCAAAGAGTATGATGGCAAGGTCAACGTGGGTAAAGTAAACGTGGACGAAAACCCGAATCTGTCCGTGAATTACGGCATCACCTCCATTCCCTGCGTGCTGTTCATCAAGGGAGGCCAGGTAGTGGACAAGCAGATTGGCGCTGCGCCCAAGTCTGTTTTTGAAAAGAAGATTCAGGCACATCTGTAAGATATCGGCCCCTGGGCCGGCATAAGGGGGAAGGGTGTACTTCGGTACACCTTTTTTCTTTGGCAGCAAGCCTGCGATAAAAGCACGGGCCAGCCCTTTCCCATGTCGCTGCCAACGTTTTCTTTGCAGCCCATGCAAGACGACCGCTACGACGTAGTGATAATTGGTGCGGGCCTCGGCGGCCTTCTCAGCGCTGTGATTTTAGCGAAGGAAGGCAAGAAGGTTTGCGTGCTGGAAAAAAACCGGCAGGTGGGTGGCTGTCTTCAAAGTTTTGCCTTTCGGAAAACCGTCTTCGATTCCTGCATTCATTATATCGGCGGCTTGGCGGAGTCGCACAGCCTGCATCATATTTTCAGCTACGCGGGTATCATGCAGGGCCTTCGTTTGCAGCCTCTGCGCGAAGAAGGATTTGATCGAATTTGTTTTGGGTATGAAGAGCAGAGCTATCCTTTGGCGACCCGCTCGCGGTTTGTAGAAGAACTGCTGCCCTTTTTTCCGAAGGAAGAAGCGGCACTGGAACGCTACCTCAGCATCATTTCGCGGGTAGCCGGCCAGTTTCCATTGTATCAGTTGCGGGGCGAAGGCACCGACGAGAAGCTGGCTACGATGGGCATGGAGCTAAGCGCCACGGTGCAGCATCTAAGCAGTGACCCCCGATTCGGACGCGTGCTGCTGGGTAATGCCATGCTATATGCGGGGGCCGCCGGTATTACGCCATTTTACGTGCATGCTCTCACGACAGACAGCTACCTGCATAGTGCGCACAAGGTGCTGCCGGCAACCTCTCAGATTTCCAAGCTGCTTTGGCGCCAGTTGCAGGCACAGGGCGGGGTGGTGCATCGCCATGCTCAGGTCAGCCATTTGCATGAGGAGCATGGCCGGCTGGCCTATGCGGAAATCGCGGATGGGCGCCGGTTCTACGCCGATCATTTCATAGCGGCTATTCATCCTGCCACCTTGTTCAAAATGCTGGATGGGCCGGGGCTGAGGCCTTCCCTGCGCCGTCGGGTGCTTTCCCTGCCGCAGACGCCCCCCGGCTTAATGATCAACATCGTCCTGCGGCCGGGTGTGGTGCCCTATACCGCCAACAATATTTATTGGCACCCATCCGGCGAAGTGCTGGCGCAGCAAGGGCCCACGGGGCTGGTGTGGCCGGACACCCAATCCATTTTCTATAATGAAGACGAACTGCGCCCTGGATTTGCGGCTGCCGTGACGGTGCTTGTCTATTCGCGGAATGAGGAATATGAGGGCTGGGAACAAACACAGAACATTGAAGGTGTCCGGCACAGCAGGGACCGTGATTATGAAGCATTCAAACATGCACAGGCGGAAGCGGTGCTGGCAAAAACCTACCGGCGTTTCCCTATTTTGAAAGAAGCAGCAGTGGCTCACAGTGTGGCCACGCCGCTCAGCTTCCGCGATTATTCAGGGCTGGAGATTAGCTCTCTTTATGGTCCGCTGAAAGATGCGTCCCGCCCGGCGCAGACGCTGTTGGGTGCCCGCACGCGCATTCCCAACCTGATGCTTACAGGGCAAAATCTGAATATGCATGGCGTGATGGGTGTGAGTATTTCGGCGGTGGCTACCTGCTCCGAAATTCTGGGTGAAAACTTCCTGCTGAACCGCATCCGGGCCTGTAGTTGACGGGGCGGAAATGAGAGGTTTCGCACAGGTTGTTCTCATGTTTTCACAATTCCGCGTTAAACGTAATAGCTGCTTTCAAGCTGGCTTAGAGGCACTTCTATTTTTGTACTTTCGCCCCCCTTTGAAAAACGAGGCAGGCCCCCGGCGGGCTTTCATTTTTCGCCTCATCTAAATTCTGCATGGACCTATCCGCACAGCTTGATTCCAGCCGGCTGCCGCGCCACATTGCCATCATTATGGATGGGAACGGCCGCTGGGCAAAGGAGCGCGGGAAAGACCGGGTCTATGGCCACCATGAAGGGGTGCTGTCGGTGCGTGAAATCGTGAATGCCTGTGCAGAAATCGGTATTGAATACCTGAGCCTGTACGCCTTTTCAACAGAAAACTGGAACCGGCCCAAGAATGAAGTAGCTGCTCTGATGGAGCTGTTGGTCAATACCATTCGTAAGGAAGACGAAGAGTTGAAGAAAAATGGAGTTCGCCTCTATGTGATTGGTGATATGCAAAGCCTGCCGCCTGTGTGCCAGAAAGAGTTGAAAGAGGCAATGGATATGACGGCTGAAAACACGCGCCTCGGGCTGATTTTGGCATTGAGCTATAGCTCGCGCTGGGAGATTTCCTCGGCAGCTAAAAAGCTGGCTGAAGATGTAAGGGATGGCCATCGCGACTTGGATGAGATTGATGAAACCCTGTTTGCCTCTTACCTGAATACGGCTGCATTCCCGGACCCGGAACTCATGATCCGCACCAGCGGTGAATACCGGATTTCGAATTTTCTGCTCTACCAATTGGCCTACGCAGAACTCTATTTCACGAATGTGCACTGGCCGGCCTTTCGGAAGCCGCACCTCGTCGAAGCATTGCTGGATTACCAGCGGCGCGAACGTCGGTTTGGTCTTACCTCCGAACAACTGAAGAAAGCCTCAATCACCCCACAACCCGAAGACTCCCGGCATGCATAGACTGCTGTTGCGCTCCTGTCTGTTGATTTTTCCATTGCTCGTTTGCACCGTAGCATCGCAGGCGCAGCTTGCTCAATCATCGGGCAGCGAGAATACTCACCGTACCCAGCTCTACGAGATTGGTGGCATTACGGTCAGCGGCGCCCAATACCTGGATAAGGACCTGCTGCTGGCAGTGGCAGGCCTGAAGGTGGGCGACAAATTGCACTTGCCGGGGGATGATGGAATTGCACGGGCCATCCGCCAGCTCTGGAAACAGGACCTCTTTGCAGATGTGCGCGTGGATATTACCCGCATTGTGGGGGACAAGGTCTTTCTGGATTTGGTAGTGCAGGAGCGCCCGAAGCTGAGTGGTAAATATTTCAAAGGGGTACGCAAGAGCGAGGCAACAGAGCTGAATGAAAAAGTGAATCTCCGCGTGAGCCGTGTGGTGACGGACGCCGTGAAAAAGGAAGCGATTGTGCGCATCCGTAAATACTATGTTGAGAAAGGCTTCGGAAAGGTGAAAGTGAGCGTTACGGAACGCCGCGACTCCAATAAAGTGAATAGCGTCATCCTGACCTTTCACATAGCAAAGGGGCCTAAGACGCACATCAACCAAATCAACATTAGCGGCAATGAGGCAGCTACGGAGCAGCGTCTGAAAAGGACTTTCCACGGCACCAAGGAGATGAGCCGCCTGACCCTGCATCCTACCGACGATGCCAGCGTTTATGGCAAGGTGGGGCAGAGTGCATCAGAGTATTGGAAGAGCCTCAGTTTCCTCTCTCCTTCCAAGACCCTCGAAGCTCTTTCTCCCTACTTCCGATTTAAGCTGTTTACAGGTTCGAAATACAACGAACGCAAGTATGAGGAAGACAAACAGAGCCTCATCACTTACTACAATTCACTTGGCTACCGCGATGCAGCCATCGTTGCAGACACGGTCTATCCTGTGCGCAACGGCAACCTGAATGTGGACCTGAAAGTGAACGAAGGCAACCGTTATTATTTCGGAGATGTGACCTGGAGAGGCAACACGAAATACACCGATCAGGAGCTGGACCGTATCCTCGGCATTCACAAAGGCGATGTGTACAATGCGGAGTTGCTCGACAAGCGCCTGGGCCGGCAGGTTTCGCCGGATGGTGGTGAGGATATCTCCTCCCTCTATATGGACGACGGCTACCTCTTCTTCAATATTGATCCGGTAGAGGCTTCCATTGTCAACGACACGATCAACTATGAAATGCGCATCACCGAGGGCAGCCAGGCTACCATTGGCCAGGTGAACATCTTCGGGAATGACCGCACCAATGAGCACGTTATTCGCAGAGAGTTGCGCACGGTGCCCGGCAACAAATTTTCCCGTGCAGACCTGATTCGCTCGCAGCGTGAGATTGCCAATCTTGGATTTTTTGATCAGGAAAAAATCGGCATCCTCCCTAAGCCGCACCCTGAAAACGGCACTGTGGATATTGATTACACAGTGGTCGAAAAAAGCTCTGACCAGCTTCAACTTTCTGCCGGCTTTGGCGGTGGTGTCAACTTCTACGGCAACGTGGGCATTGCCTTTTCCAACTTCTCCATCCGGAACATTTTCAAGCCTAAATATTGGGACCCGCTGCCGGTGGGCGATGGCCAGAAATTCTCCATCAATTATCAGAGCAATGGCCCGCTCTACAACTCGTTCAACACTTCCTTTACGGAGCCTTGGCTGGGTGGTAAGAAGCCCAACGCACTTTCAGTTTCGTTTGTGTATAGCCGCTACTCTACGGCAACCACAGCAGATGAAGCCAGCACTTCCTATCTGCGCCAATTGGGTGGTGGAGTGTCGCTCAGCAGCCGTCTGAAATGGCCGGATGACAACTTCGTCCTCACC
>JAMIQN010000194.1:0-5501 GCA_035914595.1 Chitinophagaceae bacterium
GACGGTAAGAAAGTAGCAACGGTGAATTATCGGAACTCAGATTCCACATCCACCTTAGACATTTTCGACTTCAACCCATTGACCGGGCAGCTCAGTAATCACTGTGAGATAGTGTTGCGAGCTCATGTTTTTGGGCAGGCCTCCTTAGGTGTAGATTTTTGGCCAGACGGGTCCAAGCTTTTTGTGACCTGCGATGGTAGCGGCGGCAATGTGGTTGTGTTACAATTTGCTGTGGGAGGTAGTTGTGCCGTAGTGGCAGGCTCAGTAGACACCATTGCTACGCGCAATCGAACGACTGCAATCTTGCGCAGTATCCAAGCCGGGCCTGACGGTAATCTTTACGTGGGTGTCAATGATCGCATATCGCAGGCAATCAGGCTTGACAGAATCACGAAACCAGATGGCGGTGGCACCAACGTGAGGTACGATACTTCTGTTTATAGCTGGAGCAACCAGATTGATGAATATACCGCTGATCTCCCCTCCTTCGTAGCCGGTTTCCGCTATCATCTGCCCAATGTGTCGGTGCCTGCTGCCGGTACTTCCACTATCAAAATTCAGGTAAGTCCCAACCCTGTAAATCAAACGCTGCGGCTCACCGCTACCGGCACTTCCGGCAGGCTCCATGCCACCATCTGCGATGCTACCGGCAGGCAGCTTACCCGTTGTGTATTACCGGCAGAGTTGGATATGAGCACCCGTCCGGCAGGCATGTATTTCTATCGGGTGTATAGCGATAGAGGCATGGTGGCAGCCGGGAAATTTTGGGTGCGGCATTGAGGCTTGGTGTTAGGCCGGCTGCTGCCTTTCTTTTTCCTCCCTGAAATGCTGGAGCCAGGCATCCACAGAGGGCGCATCATCCACACAAAAACTGCCGATCCGGGTGCGCCGCAGCGCCTTCAGATAGCCGCCGCAGCCGAGCGCCTGACCAAAATCCTGCGCCAAAGACCGGATATAAGTGCCTGTGCTGCAGGCCACCCGGAAATGCACCTCCGGCAGTTCGATCCGCGTCAGCTCGAAAGTGGTAATGACTACCGGCCGCGGCTCCAGCCTGATTTCCCGGCCCGCGCGTGCCAGTTCATAGGCGCGCTTCCCGTCTTTCTTGATGGCAGAATGAATGGGAGGCACCTGTAGGATTTCGCCGATAAAAAGCTCCGTTGCTGCCTGAATTTGTTCGTGACTAAGGCCCTCCAGACTGCGAAAATCCTGCGGCTCACTCTCCAGGTCATAAGTAGGCGTGACGGCCCCCAGCTCAATGATGCCGGTGTATTCTTTCGGCAGACGCTGATAGTCGGAAATGCGCTTAGTGTAGCCGCCCGTGCACACGATGAGTAGGCCTGTGGCCAGGGGGTCCAGGGTGCCGGCATGGCCCAGCTTGGCACCCAGCGGTCGCCGCAGCTTGTTGATGACGTCAAAGGAGGTCCAGCGCAAGGGCTTGTCCACCAGCAGGACGGCACCCTCGCGGAGTGCTGCCAGCCCGGGTTTTTCAACTGCCATCTTTATGCGCCTTTCAGAATGCCCAGCTCCCTGCCGGCTTTGGTGAATGCAGCAATGGCTTTGTCGAGGTGATGCCGCTCGTGGGCTGCCGAAATCTGCACCCGGATGCGAGCCTGTCCCTTGGGCACCACCGGGTAGAAAAAGCCAATCACGTAGATGCCTTCTTCCAACATGCGGGCGGCCAGCTTTTGCGCCAGCACTGCATCGTAGAGCATGATGGGTGTGATTGGGTGAATGCCCGGCTTGATGTCGAAGCCGGCGGCCGTCATCTGCTCGCGGAAGTAGCGTGTGTTCTCCTCCAGCTTGTCGCGCAGGGCGGTTGTTTCGCTCAGCATGTCCAGCACGGCGATGCTGGCACCCACCACGCTGGGCGCCAGGGTGTTGGAAAACAGATAAGGCCGGCTTCGCTGCCGCAGCATGTCAATGATTTCTTTTTTGCCGGAAGTGAAGCCGCCCGAGGCACCGCCCAGCGCCTTGCCCAGTGTGGAGGTGATGATGTCCACGCGGTCCATGACGCCACACAGCTCATGCACGCCGCGGCCCGTCTTGCCCATGAAGCCGGAGGAGTGGCTCTCGTCTATCATCAGCAGGGCATCGTACTTGTCGGCGAGGTCGCAGATCTTATCCAATTGAGCAATGGTGCCATCCATCGAAAACACTGAATCGGTAACGATCAGGCGGGTGCGCTTGTCGGCATGGGCCTTCAGTTGGGCTTCCAGGTCGGCCATGTCATTGTGCTTGTAGCGGGCGCGGGCGCACTTGCTCAGGCGCACTCCGTCAATAATGGAAGCATGGTTAAGCTCGTCGGAGATAATGACATCGGCATCGTTGAGCAGAGGCTCGAACACGCCGCCATTGGCATCGAAGCAGGCTACGTAGAGTATGGTGTCTTCCATGCCTACGAAGCGGCTCAGGCGGTCTTCGAGTTGCTTGTGGATGTCCTGCGTGCCGCAGATGAAGCGGACGGAAGAAAGGCCATAGCCCCGCTCGTCAATGGTGCGGCGCGCGGCTTCCAGCACTTTGGGGTGCGAGGAGAGGCCCAGATAATTATTGGCGCAAAAGTTCAGCACCGTCTTGCCGCCCACCTGAATTTCGGCGCCCTGCGGACTTTCGATGATGCGCTCGCTCTTGTAGAGGCCGGCCTCGGTGATTTCGGCAAGTTCCTGCCGGAGGCGTTGATAGAAGGATGGGCTGGACATGTGGTGTTACCGTGTTTTTATGGAAGGAGGAAATTGAAAAATTGGGAGGGCCGCAAAAATACGCAGGAGGCAGCGGGGGATTTTGATTGAGTCAGCCCCGCCCCACCGAACGACGATACACTCAGTACCCGGTTCGATAGCGCCTGTCAGATGCCCCTGCCGAACATCAGTACCCGGTGCGATAGTGCCTGTCAGAGACCCCTGCTGAACATCAGCCCCCGGTTCGATAGCGCCTGTCAGATGCCACCGCTGAACATCAGTACCCGGTTTGATAGCGCCTGTCAGATGCCACCGCTGAACATCAGCCCCCGGTTCGATAGTGCCTGTCAGATGCCACCGACGAACATCAGCCCCCGGTTTGATAGCGCCTGTCAGAGGCCCCTGCTGACCATCAGTACCCGGTTCGATAGCGCCTATCAGATGCCACCGCCGAACCTCAGTACCCGGTGCGATAGCACCGGGCAGAAACCACTTCCCCCGACGAAGGACGAAAGACGAACGACGAACGACGAATCCCGACCTTCGCCCCGGCCAGCGAAATCCAGATGAACGGAGCGTCGCAACGGCAGCTTCATCGGGTTGCGAAAGCTGACTAAATAAAAATTCTTCAGGCTATCACCATCCGCCACAACGAACCTTTCTAAGTCCTGCGACGGCCATGCGCTACTATCTCATTTCCGGCGAAGCAAGCGGCGACCTGCACGGTGCCAATCTGATTCATGCGCTGCGGCGGCTGGATGGGCAGGCGGAGGTCCGGGCCTGGGGTGGTGATAGGATGGAGGCTGCGGGGGCTACGCTGGTGCGGCATTACCGTGACTTAGCCTTCATGGGTTTTGTGGAGGTATTGCGCCATTTAGGCACCATCCTGCGCAACCTGAAATTTTGCAAAGAAGACATTCTGAATTTTCGCCCGGATGTGCTGGTGCTGATAGATTATCCGGGTTTCAACCTGCGGATTGCGAAATGGGCGAAGACGCAGGGCATCCGCGTGGTGTACTATATCTCGCCGCAAATCTGGGCCTGGAAGGAAGGGCGGGTGCGCACCATCCGCGCCTGTGTGGACAAGATGCTGGTGATTCTGCCTTTTGAAGAAGCCTTTTATGCGAAGCATGGCTACCGCGCCATTTATGTAGGGCATCCGTTGCTGGAGGTGGTGGCGAAGGAAAAAGAGGTGCCCGTGCGAAACCTGCTAACCGACAAGCCGGTGGTAGCGCTATTGCCCGGCAGTCGTGCGATGGAAATAGAGCAGAAGCTGCCGGTGATGTTGGAGATGGTGCAACGGTTTCCGGAATATCAGTTTGTGGTGGCGGGCGCCCCCTCGCAGCCGGATGCTTTGTACGAGCGCCTGATGGGTGATGCACCGGTGCTGCTGCTGCGCAATGACACCTACAACCTGCTGAAGCAATCGAAGGCGGCGCTGGTGACTTCGGGGACGGCCACGCTGGAGACGGCATTGTTTGGCGTGCCGCAGGTGGTATGTTATCGGGGCAATCCTGTTTCGTACTGGCTGGCGCGGCGGCTGGTGAAGGTGGCCTACATCTCGCTGGTGAACCTGATTATGGGCCGCGAGGTGGTGCGAGAGTTGATTCAGGGTGACCTGAATGCAAAGCTGCTGGAGGCGGAACTGCGGGGACTGCTGGAAGATGAGACGCGGCGCAGGAAGCTGGCGGAAGATTATGTGGCGTTGTGGAAGCTGCTGGAGGCGGGCGGAGCAGCCTCAGAGAAGGCGGCGAAGGAGGTGATGCTTACGGCGCAGGGCGGGTAGAAAAATACCGGAGAAAGGTGTTGAATAGCGGGATTTATTCGGAGCAGTGTCTCTATATTGCGGCGCTTGCTTTCCGGCTGGAAAGAGAACTTGACAAAACGAAGACCTACAAAGCCCAACCATTTTCAGAAAGTGCCCGTCCTTAGAGTTGCTTCACAGGTTGGAAAGGTCATACTGAGACCATAATTTTAACGACTTGTGCTGAATGGTAGCACAGTATCCTAATTTCATCGCCCAAACCTTTTCTCCGCTAATAGATTCGATATGAAACTACAATTTACCCGCACGAAAGGCCGAATCGGAGCCTCGTTGGTAGCCGCGGCAATGGTAGCCCTGCTATCGCTGGCAGGCAGCACTGCTTCCGCTCAGACCTATCTCAGCGAAGGTTTTGAAAGCAGCACATTTCCACCGACAGGATGGACAAGAGCTGTAATCTCCGGCTCGTATAACTGGCAGCGACAGACCAGCGGCTATTCGACCTACCCGTATAACATTAGCGCGCATGGAGGTAGTTACTATGCGTGGTACAATTCGTGGAATGCGTCAAGCGGTAGTAAGGCGGAATTGCGTACGCCTTCAATGAATTTTACCAGTGCGAGCACAGTAATGGTAAGTTTTTGGTTTTACCGCCAGAGTGCGTCGACTAGTTACGGGGACAATATGGACGTATATGTCAATACCTCTCCGACTGCTACGGGTGGTACGTTGTTGGGAAATATACACCATGCCTATAATCAGACACCTGCTGTAGCTACTGCAGGTTGGTATCAGTACACCTACACGGTGCCATCAAGTTTCAACGGTTCGACCAACTATATCATTTTCCGTGACAACTCTTCATGGGGGCCGGACGCTTTCCTGGACGATGTACAGGTGTACAATCTTGCACCTTGTACGGGTCCTTCTGCTACACCGACCTTGAATCTCACAGGCACTCAGACGGTGTGCCCGGGTAGTACGGTGAACCTGATTGCCACCGGCTATACACTGGCCGGCAACACCTCAATGGGTTGGGAATACAGCACCAATGGGGGCACCAT
>JAMIQN010000195.1:0-3914 GCA_035914595.1 Chitinophagaceae bacterium
GTTCTATCAACTGGAAGGCGAGCGCCCGCAGTGGCAGCCTGATGGTGAATGTGTTCACGGATGCGCGCGAACAACAGGTGTATTGCGTCATTGATAAAGGGCGCCACATGAAGATGCCTTTTGAGGGATTGAGCCTGCTCGATTATTCCATCAATGCGGCACTTGCCCTGATGCATGTGGCCCTGCTTCGGCAAGACAAGGCAGGTCTGCTCACCTTCTCCCAAACTGTGAATGATATCGTTCCGGCGGAGCGCCGAAGCAATCAGCAGCATCTGTTGCTGGAGGCACTTTACCGTCAGGAAACAGACTTTAAGGAGAGTGATTTTGATGCGATGTGGAAGGCAGTTCGGCGGCTGGGCCAACGCTCCTTCCTGATTCTCTTTACCAATTTTGAAACGCTGGTTGCACTGAACAGGCAGCTACCATTTCTTCGTACGATTTCTAATAAGCACCTGTTGTGTGTGGTGCTTTTTCAGAATCCCCTATTGGAGGATTTGCACGCCCAACAGCCTGACACCGTGGAGGGAATTTACATCCGAACCATCGCAGAAAGGTTCGCTTCGGAGAAGAAGCAAATTGCCAAAGAGCTGCGCCGTCATGGCATTCTGGCCCTGCTCACTACACCTCAATCTCTGAGTGTGGACCTGATCAACCAATATCTGGAACTGAAAGCACGCCAGTTGATTTAAAGAGCCAGGACCCATTCCTTTCTTCAAGAAAAAAAGCGCAGCCGTAATGGCTACGCTTCTGCTCCTCAGAAGGAGAGGCAATCAATTATTGAATACCGATCCTCATGCGCTCGATCTCGCAGCCGGTGGCCTTCGTTTCCTGTGGCTTGATCGGCAGCTTAGCTACCATATTTTTCATGGCCTCCGGTGCGTAGAATTTCTTGCTCTTGGAAGGGTGTGCAGGGTTGTCTTCAATAGTGCCCTTATACACCAGCTTGCCTTCTCCGTCAAACAGATAAACCTCTGGAGTGTAGCGTGCACCAAAAATGTCGGCCATCATAGACATGTCGTCGGAGACATAAGGGATGGGCAGGTGAGCCTTGGTTGCATACTCGCGCATTTTTTCAAGGCTCTCTTCACCGGTGCGCTGGCCCTCATTGCTGTTGATCATGACCGCACCCACGCCAAGCTGCACGCTCCATTTCATTAGCTCCAGCAGGTGTCGTTCTGCATTGGCTACATAGCTGCATTTATTGGCTGAAAAGATGACGAGCAAACCTTTCTCGGTCTTCGCCTGCTCCAGTGATTTTGGCTCACCAATGGCTGCCGGCATCATGGCGCCGGGGTTGGGCAGATCGCTGCCAATGGCAATGCTGGGTGGAATCGGCGGTGCCTTGGGTTGGGGCGCTTGCGCGAAAACAGCGCTGGAAATGACAATCAGGCTGAGGCTGAGAAGTATAGTTTTCATAAATTTTTTTGAACGCGCTAAACTAAGGGTGTGGCAGGCCCGGGGCGTGTCACCGAACGTTAAAAACAGAAAAGGCGGCCTGCTCAGAGACTGCCTTTTCATTATCAAAACTTGCCTGAAGCAACCGATTACTCTTCGCTGTGGAAGGGATAGCGGTAGTTCGTCGGCGGTACTAAAGTTTCCTTCACGGTACGTGCGGAAAGCCAGCGATACAAGTTCAAAACAGAACCTGCCTTGTCGTTGGTGCCGGAAGCGCGGGCTCCTCCAAAAGGTTGTTGCGCTACCACCGCACCGGTTGGCTTATCGTTGATGTAGAAGTTGCCGGCAGCATTCACCAGCTTCTTCGCCATCACGTCAATGGCATAACGATCCTGTGCAAATACGGCTCCGGTCAGGGCGTAGGGGCTCGTTGCGTTCACCACATCCAGCGTGGCTTCCCATTGGTCGGCTTCATATACATAGATGCTCAGCACCGGCCCGAAAATTTCTTCACACATGGTCACGTAATCGGGCACGCTGGCCTCCACAAGTGTGGGTTCCACAAACCAACCGTTGGTGTCATCACAGTTGCCTCCGGCGATGATCTGAGCTTTACCATTGCTGTTCTTCACGCCGTCCAGATAGCGGGCGATGTTCTGGAAGCTCTTTTGGTCAATGACAGCATTGATGAAATTCCCGAAGTCGTCCACACGGCCCATCTTCATCGTCTTCATCTCGGCAATCAACTTGCTCTTAATAGCTTCTGCCAGGTTGGAAGGCAGGTAGGCACGAGAAGCAGCCGAGCATTTTTGCCCCTGATATTCGAAAGCGCCACGTGCCAGACCGGTAACCACGGCATCTACATCGGCAGTAGGATGAACAAAGACGAAGTCCTTACCACCCGTCTCACCCACAATGCGCGGATAGCTCTTGTAGCGGGCAATATTGTCGCCGATGCTTTTCCACATTTGCTGGAATACGCCGGTAGAACCGGTGAAGTGAACGCCCGCAAAATCCGGATGCTGGAAGCAGATATCGCCAACGGTAGGGCCGGAAGGATAGATCAGATTGATGACGCCGGCGGGCAGCCCTGCTTCCATCAAAATTTCCATGAAAACAGAGGCGCTATACACCTGCGTATTGGCCGGTTTCCAAACCACCACATTGCCACACATGGCTGCAGAGGTAGGCAGGTTGCCGCCAATGGCGGTAAAGTTGAAGGGGGTCACCGCCAGCACGAAGCCTTCCAGCGGACGATACTCCATGTAGTTATGCACGCCTGCAGGGGAAAGGGGTTGCTGCTTATAGATACCCGCGAGGAAGTGAACATTGAAGCGGAGGAAGTCAATCAGCTCGCAGGCGCTGTCAATTTCTGCCTGAAAGGCATTTTTGCTCTGGCCCAGCATGGTGGCCGCGTTCATGCGGAAACGATATTTCGTAGCCAGCAGATCGGCGGCCTTCAGGAAGATGCCGGCGCGATGTTCCCAGGGCATATCGGCCCAGGCAGTACGTGCATTTAAGGCTGCGTCAATAGCGGCGTGCACATGGCTCTCGTCGCTTTTATGAAAATGGCCAAGCAGGTGTTTGGTTTCATGAGGCGGGCGGATTTCAATCTTGTTTCCGCTGCGCACCTCCGCACCGTTGATGTACATGGGTATGTCGCGCTGCACCGCTTTCATCTCCTGAATAGCGGTTTGCAGGGCGGTTCGTTCGGGCGAGCCCGGGGCATAATTCAGCACCGGTTCGTTCTTGGGTTCGGCAAATGGGATATACGCGTTATGCATGGGTGCGAAGTTCGTTGAATCGTGGGGGCGGCTCCAAATGATGTAAAGCAGTGCTTGCTGCGATGGAAGTCCTTGGCCGATGTTTTAGCAAAGCTTTTCGATGGGGAGCGCTGCCGCAAATCTGTGACTGCGGCTTGCCGGAATAGTGTCCCGATCTTTCAATTGAGCCTTCCTTGCATGAGCAAGGCATTTCTAAATCAATATTTCAGCGGTGAAGCCTCAGATTCCGTTGGCCCGTAATCGCCCTGCCATTACCTTTGCGCGAATTTTTAGCGCGACCCATAATCACGCAGCTTAATACCTTCCAAATTTTATGGCCAACGTTGGCAAAATCAAGCAAATCATCGGTCCGGTAGTGGACGTCCATTTCTCTGCGGACAACAAGCTTCCCGAAATTTTCAATGCCCTGGAACTGACCCGTGAAGACGGCAGCAAGCTGGTGCTGGAAGTGCAGCAACACTTGGGTGAAGACAGCGTTCGTACCGTCGCTATGGACGGCACCGAAGGCCTCACCCGCGGCATGGAAGTAGCCGACCTCGGTCACCCCATCAAAATGCCTACCGGCGAGCAAATTCATGGTCGCCTGTTTAACGTTACCGGCGACGCCATTGACGGCCTGCCCGCAACCAACAAGCAGAATGGTCGCGCCATCCATGCCAAGCCACCGGCATTCGAAAACTTGTCAACGGCCTCTGAAGTGCTGTTTACAGGTATCAAGGTGATTGACCTGATTGA
>JAMIQN010000196.1:0-2732 GCA_035914595.1 Chitinophagaceae bacterium
CCTGATGGACATTCGCCTGCTGGACCATATCATCGTGGCCGGCCAGCAGTATCTGAGCATGATGGAAGAAGGCCTTTTCGCTTAGGCCAACAGGCATCTGGCGTATCTTGCGCCACCTTTTTTCGGCGCGTATCCTGCGCAGCCCGGAGGTAATTCTTATTTCCCGATATGATAAAAATCGGCCTCTTAGGAGCGGGCCACCTCGGTAAAATTCATTTGCAGCAATGGCTGCAGGTAGCAGGTGCCGAGCTGGTCGGATTTTATGACCCCAACGATGCTTCCGCCGAATCCGCCATCGCTCAGTACGGCGCCCATCGCTTCTCTTCCCTCAATGACCTCATCGCCGCCTCTGATGCTGTGGACATCGTCACCACGACTACGTCCCATTATCAGGTAGCGCGGCTCTGCCTCCAGCAGGGGCGCCACGTCTTCATCGAAAAGCCACTGGCCCACACGCTCGAAGAAGCGCAGGAACTGGTGAAGCTGGTAGGTGAGGCCCACGTGAAATGCCAGGTGGGCCATGTGGAGCGCTACAACCCGGCCCTGCTGGCGCTGGAAGGCCATACCCTCCAGCCCATGTTCATCGAGGCGCATCGCCTGGCACAGTTCAACCCGCGCGGCACCGACGTGTCCGTCATTCTGGACCTGATGATTCATGATATTGACGTGGCCCTGCATCTGGTGCGGTCGCGGGTGCGGCGTATCTCAGCCTCGGGTGTGGCCGTGATGAGCGAGAGTGCCGACATCGCCAATGCCCGCATTGAATTTGACAACGGCTGTGTGGCCAACCTCACCTCTTCCCGCATTTCAATGAAGAAGATGCGGAAGATGCGCCTCTTTCAGCGCGATGCCTACATCGGCATTGACTTTTTGGACAAGAAGACCGAGATCATTCGCCTGCGCGGTGAAGGCGATCCGGCCGGCCTTCTCGACTTTCCGCTGGAGTTACCCAATGGCCAGACGAAAACCATTTCCGTCAATATGCCGGAGGTACATCCCAGCAATGCCATCCATGCCGAACTGAGCGACTTTATTCAGGCCATCATTCACGACAAGCAGGTGCGCGTGAGTGTGGAAGACGGCTACAACGCGATGGATGTCGCCCACCAGATTCTCAAAAAGATGAGCGCCCATAATGAGCTGCACAATGTCTAAGCAGCGTCCTACGTTTTTCCGACTGATGCCCGGTCATCTGTTTCCGTCCATGCGAACGATTTACACCTTTCTGATTTTTGCCTTCCTGATTCCGGCATTCAGTGCCTGCAACATCATCAACCCTTCCGAGCCTACGCCGACCTACGTCCACATAGATTCTTTTTCCTTCTCAGGCAATACGGCAAAGACCGGCTCCAACGTGCATAAGATTACCCACGTCTGGGTCTATTTCAATAATGAACCTGTCGGCATTTTCGACCTGCCTGCTCAGTTTCCGGTGCTCGCAGATGCGCCGGGCACCTTGCTGGTGTTGGCCGGCATAGACTACGATGGCTTGCGCGGCTATCAGGTGGCCTATCCTTTCTACCTCTCCGATACACTTGCGCTTACGCCGCAGCCCGGTAAGGTGGTGGCGTTTACTCCTAAAACCGGTTACCACGAAACCACCGAGCTGGCCTTCAATGAAACCTTTGATGCAGGCCAGGGCAAGCGCAACAATTTCCGCCCTCTTTCTTCTGACAGCACTTATGTCTTGAACACCATCCTGCCCGATTCGAATGTGCTGGAAGGCGGCGGCTCGGGTATGCTGGAGGTGGGTAGCAATCTGGATTCGACGCTCGTGTATAGCCTGCCTACCGGCTATATCAGCCCGGGCACCGATGCTTACATCGAACTGAATTACAAAGGCAACATGCCCCTGCGCGTGGGTATGTACTCCGTGCTCAACACCACCAGCGCGCCTTTTCGCAAATACATTATCGGCCTGAAGCCTACCGACCAATGGTCAAAGATTTACGTCGGCATCAAAGAATTTATTTCAGGGAATCAGGGGAGCGAATACCGCATCGTCATCCGTGCCGACCGCCCCGACAGCGTGACCATCGGACGAACGTATCTGGACAACGTCAAAGTGGTTACTTTCTAAGATGCAGGTACGTCCTCTGATTTAAGGCTCATGAAGCTGACAGATCCATCCAAACGCCGCGCCATCCGCCAACTGATTCTGCTGGATTACCTCGCAGCAGCTTTGGCGTGGATGCTGTTTTGGGGCTACCGCCATCAGTTGCTGGGCCTCGGCGGCGGCTGGGATACGTGGCTGCGCTTCGGCTTCCGCGATGTGCTTATTGGCTTTCTGCTCGTGCCTTTCGGATGGCTGCTGCTCTACACCCTTTCGGGCACCTACTTCGACCTCTACCGTAAGAGTCGCCTCCACGAGGTCAACCGTACGCTGATCTCCTGCATCCTCGGCACCGTCATCATTGCGCTTTTCGTTTTCACCGATGACAGCAGCGACCATTCCTGGTTTATTAAGATGACCGGCCGCTACATGCTCATCCATACCGTAGCGACCCTCGTTTTTCGCCTGGCGATGCTTCATGCCGTCAAGCGTCGTCTGCTGCAGGGCAAGACCGGCTTCCGAACCCTCATTGTGGGTGGCAATTCGCAGGCTATTGATGTGTACAAACGCATCTCCGCAAGTCCGGTCCGGCTCGGCAATGTGTTCGTTGACTTCACCTACAGCAACCTCGAAGCGAGTAATGGTATGAGCCATTACCTGCCTCAACTGGCCCACCTTT
>JAMIQN010000197.1:0-5369 GCA_035914595.1 Chitinophagaceae bacterium
ATAAATAAAGACACGAGGCGGTTCAATCCCTTTGCAAGCGCCAACCGATATATCCAACCCACAACGACCTCAACCAATCTTTCCGATGAAAGTCAGAGCATCCATCAAAAAGCGCAGCGCCGATTGCAAGATCGTTCGCCGTAAGGGCAAGCTGTTCGTGATCAACAAGAAAAATCCCCGATTCAAACAACGTCAAGGCTAAGCCTCCGACCTTTTAACTCCCGACTATTTCCTTTTTATGGCTCGTATAGCTGGTATTGACCTGCCGAACAACAAGCGTGGCGAAATCGCCCTTACCTACATCTATGGCATCGGCCGCAACACGGCTCAGCGCATCCTCGATCACGGAGGCATTAGCTGGGACAAGAAGGCCGGCGAGTGGAATGACGAGGAACTCGCTGCCATCCGGAATTTCATCACCAATGAAATTAAGGTGGAAGGTGCGCTCCGCTCCGAAACCCAGATGAACATCAAGCGCCTGATGGACATCGCCTGCTACCGTGGACTGCGCCACCGCAAGGGCCTCCCGCTGCGTGGACAGCGCACCCGCACCAACAGCCGCACCCGCAAGGGCAAGCGCAAGACGGTGGCCGGCAAGAAGAAGGCAACCAAGAAGTAATTAGGGCCTGAGCCTGCCTCGGGAATGAAGAAGCCCCTCGCTTCGGATTTTCAAAAAGGCAGGCTCAGCCTCACGATAATGCCACAGCCGGAGACGAATACCCGTTTAGGCGGACGTGGCAGCAGGCCCAGCCTGTATTTTTTAATGACTACCTCTTTTTAATCCCCCAATGGCTAAAGCACAACAAAGCTCAGCAAAGACCGCCGCCAAGAAGCGCGTGGTGAAAGTGGACGCTCATGGTGATGTACACATCAGCGCCACCTTCAACAACATCATCGTATCCTGCACCAACAAAGCCGGCCAGGTAATCTCCTGGAGTTCTGCCGGTAAGATGGGCTTCCGTGGTTCCAAGAAGAACACACCTTATGCCGGCCAGACGGCTGCTGCCGACTGTGGCAAGGTGGCTCTGGATGCCGGCATGAAGCGCGCCGACGTGTATGTGAAAGGTCCAGGATCGGGCCGTGAAGGTGCCATCCGTTCGCTGGCCAACATCGGCATCGAGATCACCTCGATCAATGACATCACGCCGCTGCCCCACAATGGCTGCCGCCCCCCCAAGAAGCGCCGCGTTTAATCCGCTGCCTTTCGGGCACCCTAAGCAAAATTTTCGCTCTCTCGCCTCCGGTTTCGCGATTTTGATGAGACGGTAGAGCTTTTACTAATAAAATCGCGACTATCATTCCTACATGGCACGTTATACAGGCCCTAAGAATCGAATCAACCGCAAGTTCGGTGAGCCTATCCTCGGCTCCGGCAAAGACCTCGACAAGAACAGCTTCCCGCCGGGGATGCACGGCAACTCCCGCAAGCGCAAGACGCAGTCTGAGTATGCCATCCAGCTTCGTGAAAAGCAAAAGGCGAAGTACACCTACATGGTGCTGGAAAAGCAATTCCGCAACACGTATTTCGAAGCAGCCCGCCTGAAGGGTGCCACGGGTGAAAACCTGATGAAGCTGCTGGAAAGCCGTCTGGATAATACCGTATTCCGGATGGGTTTTGCGCCTACGCGCTCGGCGGCCCGCCAACTCGTCAGCCACCGCCACCTGCTGGTGAATGGCGCCAGCGTCAACATCCCTTCTTATCAGATGAAGCCCGGAGACGTGGTAGAACTGAAGCCCAAGAGCAAGGCCAACACCGACATCACCGGTATGGCCCGCCCCAAAGGCCCGCGTATTAACTGGGTGGATTTCAACGAGAAGGAGTTCAAGGGCACCTTCCTGATGGCACCGGAGCGCGAAGCCGTACCGGAAAACATCAAGGAGCAACTGATCGTCGAACTGTATTCTAAGTAAGTAGCAAAGCACCGAGACACTTTCGTACACCGGGCTCAGGCGAACGTCCATCGCTGCTCTGTGTGCAAAGTGTCTTGATTGTTGAAAATAAAAACCAGGTTCAGCGGATGAAGCACGCAAGAATTTGAGGGTGGGGAAGAGAACCCCGAACCCCGAAGTGTGCGACGCAACGGAAGCTGAACAGGGAGCCTAAAGCCGGCTACCTAATCATCCCTCCTCAAAAAATTTCGTAAACGACTCCAAACAAAAACATCCAAGAAATGGCTATCCTGAATTTCCAAAAGCCCGATAAGATCGTTCTTCAAAAGGCTACTGACTTTGAAGCTCAGTTTGAGTTTCGCCCGCTTGAGCCGGGTTATGGCGTGACCATCGGCAATGCCCTGCGTCGCGTATTGTTGTCTTCGCTGGAAGGCTACGCAATCACGGCCATCAAGATTGCAGGCGTGGACCATGAGTTTGCCACCATCAAGGGCGTCATGGAAGATGTGACTGAAATGATCCTGAACCTGAAGCAGGTGCGCCTGAAAAAGGCAGTAGAAGGTGAAGCTATGAATGACCACACCGTTATCAACGTGCGGGGTAAGGATAAGTTCACTGCCGGCATGATTGGCGATGCCCTTACTTCTTTCGAGGTGATGAACCCGGACCTGGTCATCTGCAACATGGACTCCAGCGCCAACCTGAACATCGAAATCTTTATCGGCAAGGGCCGTGGCTATGTGCCCTCAGAGGAAAACCGTCAGGAAGGTATGCCTGTTGGTGTGCTGGCTATTGACTCGGTGTACACGCCCATCAAAAACGTGAAGTACTCCATTGAGAATACCCGCGTAGAGCAGCGTACCGACTATGAAAAACTAATCATGGAAGTGTCCACCGACGGCACCATTCATCCCGAAGAAGCCGTGAAGGAAGCCAGCCGCATCCTGATTCAGCATCTGATGATCATCACCGATGAAAACATCAGCCTGGACACGCGGACCGAAGATGCGCCGGTAGCCATTGATGAAGAAACACTTGCACTGCGCAAGACCCTCAACACACCGCTGGAAGACCTGGAACTTTCGGTACGCGCCTTCAACTGCCTGAAAGCTGCCAAAATCAACTCGCTCAGCGAGCTGGTTCAGTACACGCAGGAAGAGCTGATGAAGTTCCGCAACTTCGGCCAGAAGAGCCTTTCGGAAATCGAGCAGGTGCTCAACGACCGCGGCCTTCACTTCGGCATGGACATCAACAAAGTGGCCTTCGAAGCATAAACCAGTTATTTATAGGGCATTGCCCACCATATCATCACGAGGCTGCAATTCCTTGACACGGTGCAGTCTCCTTTTTAAACAACCATCGTCATGCGTCACGGAGACAAGATCAACAACCTGGGCCGTACCGCCTCCCACCGGAAGGCCATGCTGAGCAATATGACCTGCTCGCTCATCGCGCACAAGCGCATCATTACCACCCTCGCAAAGGCTAAGGCCCTGCGTGTTTTTGCTGAGCCGCTGATCACGCGCAGCAAGGTGGACAGCACCCACAATCGCCGGATTGTATTCTCTTATCTGCAGGACAAACATGCTGTGCAAGAGCTGTTTGGCGTCATCAGCGACAAGGTGGCCAACCGCCCCGGTGGCTACACCCGCATCATCAAGATGCCGCGCCGCCTCGGTGATGCCTCAGATATGGCAATGATTGAACTGGTGGATTTCAACGAGATCTACAATACCACAGACGGCGCTCAGAAGAAGACGCGCCGCAGCCGCCGCTCCGGTAGCAGCAAGCCTGCTGCTGATGTGGCTACGCCCGCCGAAGAAGCCAAGGCCCCCGAAGCACCTGCAGCAGAAGAGGCAGGTAGCGACGCCACGGAAGCTTAAGCACCGACAAAGCCTGAATCATCAAAGAGCCGCCCCCTCGGGTGGCTCTTTCTTTTGCGAAAAAGAAAGAAGGACGGGCGGATAACAACCCGTTAATGGAGAAATTGCCAGAAAAAATCCGGTGGTACCCAACCATTTGGGGAAGGATACGGTCTTAGATTGGGAAATTCAAAACGCACTTTTCAGCTATGACAGCAACACAACGCATTACCAAACAATAAAGCCTGCCTCATGAACATACGATTCATCATTACAGGCTTGCTGGCATTGTTGTATGCCTGGCAGGGAGCGGCTCAGACGCCGCAATACTCCTTCCCGAACATGCCTCAGGATCCGGATTCATTTTCTGCAATCTGCCCCTACTCAATAGGCTGGCGCAACGATGCAGGTGGCGACAGTTTGAGGGAATGGGCAAAATACCAGAACATCTATCGCCCCTTTATGTTCCCGGGCATGCCGGCCGGCAAAGTGACCAGCATCTACCTAAGATCGCGCAGTCGCAACTTTGGAGCAGATACATCCTGCATCTACGACAGTTTTAAGGTGCGCATGGGCTACACAGAAGACACTGCGTATGGCACTCAGAACAGGACAGTGGAGGTGCCTTTTATAACGGGCCTTACTACTGTTTTTCAGACACCGAGTTTTAGGTTGGCTCATCCAATAGTGGGTACATGGATAAAAATTCCGCTTACAACAGGCAGCTTTAGCTATGACCTAAGACAGAATTTTGTAGTAGAACTGCGGGGTGGTGCGAGAGGCAAACAGAATGGAATTGATTTTGGGGTCTGGGCGTTTAATCTGCCTGCTGAGCGGATTCTTGTTGCTGCTGATAGGAAATATGACACACTGAATGCTACGAAATCAAGAATATCCTTTCCCGCCGTGTTTGCCATTGGCTTCGACCTAATCCCTGTTGGCGTCACCGAGCAAAGCAATATCCAGGGGGTAGGCCTCTTTCCCAACCCCGCCCCTCATGGCCGTTTCAATATCTCTTTAGATGCAAAGCAGGCCATGCAGGCGGTGCGCGTTACTATTTCAGATATCACGGGCCGGCAAATCCAAAGCAGGCAATTTGCCCATCCCGGCACGCACTTCTTTGAAGAAATCAACCTGAGCAGTGCCGCCCCGGGCATCTACTTCGTCCGCATCGAGGCAGATGGAACGGTGATAACCAGAAGGGTGAGTGTGGAGTAGAAGAAAAGCCGGTGACGCCCAACCATTTGGGGGAAAGGATACGGTCTTAGATTGGGAAATTCAAAACGCACTTTTCAGCTATGACAGCAACACAACGCATTACCAAACAATAAAGCCTGCCTCATGAGCATACGATTCATCATTACAGGTTTGCTGGCATTGCTGTATGCCTGGCAGGGAGCGGCTCAGACGCCGCAATACTCCTTCCCGAACATGCCTCAGGATCCGGATTCATTCTTTTCTATATGTTCGTTCACACTTCAATGGCGTAACAATGCCGATGGTGACAGCGTGACACTATGGGCAAAATATCAGAACATCTATCGCCCCTTTATGTTTCCGGGCATGCCGGCCGGCAAAGTAACCAGCATCTACCTCAGAGCGCGCGAACGGAACCCT
>JAMIQN010000198.1:0-31790 GCA_035914595.1 Chitinophagaceae bacterium
ATGGCCCTCTTTGGAGGATATGTGTATTTCGCCGGAGATAATGGCAACACGGGTTGGGAGCTCTATCGGGTCAAGGATTCGAATACCAGTACGTCAGTAATAGAGCCGCTGCGCATTGGAGGAATCACGTGCCGCCTCTTTCCCAACCCCGCCCCTCATGGCAGGTTCAATATCTCCTTAGATGCCAAGCAGGCCATGCAGGCGGTGCGCGTTACTATTTCAGATATCACGGGCCGGCAAATCCAAAGCAGGCAATTTGCCCATCCCGGCACGCACTTCTTTGAGGAAATCAACCTAAGCAGTGCCGCTCCGGGCATCTACTTCGTCCGCATAGAGGCCGATGGAACGGTGATGACCAGACGGGTGAGTGTGGAGTAGGGGGCAGTCTGAAAGGGAAAAACACCGCTCTTTGCAGGCCTTCGAAAATGAGTCAGGCTAAAACGGTCACGCAAAATATTTTTGTAGCTTACGCGCCCAACGAAATCCAGCAGAAAGGCGTCTATTAAGTGCGCCCAATTCAATCTTTCATGAAACGTTCTCTCCTCTTTCTTCTGCCGGCACTGGCACTCCTGTTCACCTATTCCTGCAAGCGCAGCAATGACGGCCTCAACACTGTTACGCCGGGTGGATATCCAACACTGGATGAGATTTTTGCTCGTACCTCCGTGCCTGCAACTACCCTGTCTTTCAAGGTGTCCTCCGGTGCGGATTTCTTTTCCAAAGGAGGCACCCATATCTACATCCCCCGCGATGCTTTTCAAACCTACACCGGCGCCATTGTGACCGGCAGTGTGGACGTGAAAGTGGTGGACTGGGTGCAGAAAGGCGATATGGTATTCAGCAAGGTGCTGCCGCTTTCCAACAATCAACCCCTGGCTACCAGTGGGCAGATTTATTTGGAAATTACCCAGAATGGCCGCCCTGTGCGCCTGCGCAAGGATTACTATGCTATCATTATCTTCCCCCAATATGGCCTGATGGGCAGCAACGATGAGCTGTATTTGGGCCGCGAAGTGATTGGCGCTGCGAACACTGTGAACTGGTACGGTACCGACACCGCGGGTCGCTTCCTCTACACCATTCCCGACTCCGTAGCGATGCGGACAGATTCCCTCAATTACATCGCTGCTTCGCACCTGATGCCGAATTCCGGCGACTATAGCTTCAAAGTGCGCGTAAACGCCGAAGTCAATATGGACCAGACGATGGCCGTAGCGCTTTACGACAACATGAAAGCAGCTTTCCCCGTGGCTTCTGCCATCAACAATGTGATTCATGCGGAGCATGTGCCGGGCGGCTCCCTCCACTTAGCTGTGATGGGCGTGAACCGCGGCATTTTCTACGGAGGTATTGTGCCGATTGCTTCCCCTGCTACCGATTCAGTGTATGACGTGAAGCTGGATGCTGTGGACCCGCAGGACTTCCGTGCGCGGCTGAATGCGCTTCAGTAAGCGTCGTACTTTTCCGGCCTTTCCCGAATCATGTTTGCTTACCTCGAAGGGGCGCTCAGCTATAAAAGCCCCTCCTTACTGCATATGGACATAGGTGGCGTGGGCTATGAAGTGGCCATCACGCTCCAGACCTACGCCAGAATCCAACATCTGGAGCAGGCTCGGTTGCTGATTCACTTAGTGATTCGCGATGATGCCTGGGTCTTGTACGGCTTTGCCGATGAGGCCGAGCGCAGCACTTTCAGAGCCTTGCTGGGCATATCCGGTGTAGGTGCCACAACGGCGCGCATCCTCCTTTCCGCATTGACGCCGGCAGAGCTGGAACAGGCTGTTTTTACAGACAATGCACGGCTGCTTCAATCGGTGAAAGGAATCGGTGCCAAAACGGCGCAGCGCATTGTGCTGGAGCTGAAAGGCAAGATTCAGGCGGATAACAGCAAGGTAACGGCGGGAACCCTGCCCATGCACAATACAAACGAGGAAGATGCGTTAATTGCGCTAATGAATCTGGGCATTAGCCGGGCCGCCGCCACCGAAGCAATTCGTAAGGCCGGCAGCAGTGAATGGGCCAGCGTAGAGCAGTTAATCAAAGCCGCATTAAAAGCACTTTGAGTATGCTTCGGTGAAAGCTTTTTTCGAAAGCCGCTGCAAAGCCGGCCCCGATGAAGCGAGCCGCCGAAACGCAACAAGACAAAAATGTGCATTCGCGCTTGCTGCCTGATTAATATTGCCGCCTCAGGAATCACACACCAAACGAACACGAACCAGCGATTTTGAAGGGGAAGAGTTATTTCGGGTACCGGGTACTCTTATTTGTTGTCGGCACGGCACTGCTGGCTCATGTGGCTGCACGCGGGTTCCATCATCCGGAGCCACTCCCCGACCCTGAGCCGCAGCCGGACAGCCCTTCGGCACAGGCGCCCCGCCGCGATACCCTTCGCTTCCCTATCCATGATTCCAAAGGCGACCCTACCCAGGACCCAACCCGCCACATGGACCTGCAGGATCCGGGCAACATCAAAAAGAGCATTGAATACGACCCGGACGACAATCGCTATTACCTCGACCAGAAACTGGGGGATGATTTCATCCGCAACCCTTCCTATCTCACGTTTGACGAGTATCAGAAATATTCTGCGCAGCAGGAAGAACAGAATTACTGGAAGCGCCGCCTCGATGCGCTGACCATGTTCTCCAAAAAACCGACGCTGCCGACGATGTACAAAGACGGCATTTTCGACCGCCTCTTTGGAAACAATACTATCTCGGTAAGGCCTCAGGGCAATGTGGACGTCACGCTGGGCGGCAGTTGGCAAAACATCCAGAACCCAACGCTGGTACAGCGCGCGCAGAAGTATGGCATCTTCGACTTCGACATGGACATGAACGTCAACCTGCTGGCACAGGTGGGCGATAAACTCAAGCTCAACATCTCCAACAACACGAAGGCCACCTTCGATTATCAGAATGTTCAGAAGCTGGAGTACACCGGCAAGGAAGATGAAATCATCAAGAAGATTGAAGCGGGCAATATCAGCTTTCCACTTCGCTCAACGTTGGTGTCCGGCGTGCAGTCGCTTTTTGGTCTGAAGACGCAGCTTCAGTTCGGGAAACTCTGGGTGACGGCAGCCATTTCGCAACAAAAAAGCAAGCGCCAAAGCATCACGGTGCAAGGGGGTGCACAGACCCAGACTTTTGCCATCAAGGCCGACGATTACGAAGAGAACAAGCACTATTTGCTGGCGCAATATTTCCGGCAGCACTACAATGAAGCACTGAAAAATTTCCCGGTCATTCAAAGCCTTGCTACGATCAACAAGATTGAAGTGTGGGTGACCAACCGTACCGGTGCCACGCAGGGTGTGCGGGATGTGCTGTGCTTTCAGGACCTCGGCGAGCGCCATCCGTATCGCGCCAATCTGACCGACCCGACACGCCCCGAGCAGCCCGACAATCGCGCGAATGCTCTGTATGATCAACTGCAGCAGAATCCGCAGGCACGTCAGTCGGCACAGGCAACGAATGTGGCGCAAAGCCTTTTTCCCACACCGCAGAATGCAGGAGGCCAGGGCATTGATTTCGCACGCACCACCGCCCGCCAGTTGAATGCATCCGAGTACACATTCAATGCGCAGCTTGGTTACATCTCGCTCAACACGCAGGTGAACCCCGATGATGTGCTCGGCGTGGCCTATCGCTATACCTACAATGGCAAGGTGTATCAGGTGGGTGAATTTGCAGAAGACCTGCCGCCGGACACCACCAACCCGAAGGTGCTTTTCCTGAAAATGCTGAAGGCGCAAAGCCCGAATCCGACCCTACCCTTGTGGCAGTTGATGATGAAGAATGTGTATGCGCTGGGCGGCGTGGGCGTGAGCAAAGACGAGTTTCGGCTGAATGTGCTGTATCAGGATCCCGGGGGTGGTGAAAAGCGCTATCTGCCTACCGGCGCCAGTGCCGGTGTACCGCTGATTACTCTCCTCAATCTGGACCGCCTGAACGCACAAAACGACCCGCAACCCGATGGTGTTTTCGACTATGTGGAAGGCATCACCATCGTGCCGCAACAAGGCCGCGTCATCTTCCCGGTGCTGGAGCCTTTTGGCGCGGACCTGCGGCCTGCATTGGGTGGCAATGTGCAGGACGAACGCCGCTACATCTATCAGATTCTTTACGACTCGACGAAGACGGTAGCGCGCCAGTTTCAACAACAGAACCGCTACATCATGCGCGGCTCTTACCGCAGCGCTTCTTCGTCTGAAATTTTTCTGGGCGGTTTCAATATTCCGCAGGGCTCTGTGACCGTGAGTGCGGGTGGGCAAAAGCTGATCGAGAATCAGGACTACCAGATTGATTATGGTTTAGGGCGGCTGAAGATTATCAATACGGGCATCCTGCAATCCGGCATTCCCATCAACGTTTCCTACGAAGACAATGCGACGTTCGGCTTCCAGCAGCAGAACTTCATGGGGGCCCGCTTCGATTATTACGCGAACAACAAACTGACACTGGGCGGCACCCTGATGCGCCTGACGGAGCGGCCTTTTACCGAGAAAGTTTCTTTTGGAGAAGACCCGATTCGCAATACAGTCATTGGGCTGGATGGAAGCTATCAGTCGGAAGCACCGGGCCTGACGCGGCTGATTGACAAGCTGCCGATTTACAGCACCACGGCCCCTTCCTTCATCACGGCATCCGCCGAAGGCGCAGCGATCCTGCCCGGCCACCCGAAGCAAATCAACTCGCTGGACGGCACGGGAGGCACTGCCTACATTGACGATTTTGAAGGCACCCGTTCCACCTACGATCTGAAATATCCTGCGTCCTCATGGGCACTTGCCTCTACGCCTGTGGGTGCAAAAGATCGGTTTGGCAATGCCCTCTTCCCTGAAGCCACACTGAGCAATAGCCTGAGTTATGGCTTCAACCGTGCGCGCCTGGCCTGGTACATCATTGAGCCGACGTTGGTGGACCCAATCGGTGGCCTCCCCGACTATGTGAAGAAAGACCCTGCCCAGCACTACATCCGGCAGGTGCAGCAGCAGGATGTGTTTCCTGCCAAAACATCGACGGTACTGCAAAATGCCCTGAGCACCTTTGACCTGACCTTCTTCCCCCGCGAACGTGGCCCTTACAATTTTGACGTGAACGGCATGAATGCCGATGGCTCACTAAACAATCCTGAAAAGCGCTGGGGCGGTATCACGCGGCCGATTGACAACTCAGATTTCGAAGCCTCGAATGTGGAGTACATCGAATTCTGGCTGCTGGATCCGTTTATCAACAATACCAAGGCAGGCAATGGTTCGCTGTTCATCAACCTGGGTAATGTGTCTGAAGATGTGTTGAAGGATGGGAAGAAATTTTTTGAAAACGGCCTGCCTTATCCTGCCGACCCCACGAAAGTGGACCAGAGTGTTTGGGGAAAGCAGCCGCGCTTTCAGCAGCAAATCACCCGCGCTTTTGATAACGACCCTGCGGCCCGAGCCGTGCAGGACGTAGGCTATGATGGCCTTGATGACGCAGATGAGCGGGGCACTTATTCCGACTATCTCAGCCAGCTTCAAAACCGTTTTGGCCCGCAAAGCCCTGCCTATATCGAGGCGGCAGCAGACCCCTCCGGCGATGATTACCTCTACTACCGAGGCGGTGATTATGAAAAGGCAACCACCTTCATCCGCGACCGCTATCGGATGTACAATAATCCGCAGGGTAACTCACCCATTGCGGCGGATAACGCAGCTTATTCATCAGCGCAGACGACTATCCCTGAGAGTGAAGACATAGACCGCGACAACACCATGAACGAGGCGGAAGACTACTACCAGTATCGGGTAGATCTTTCTCCCAACATGGCCGTAGGCAGCAACTACATCGTTTCGACACACGAAGCCAAGGGCGTGCGGATGCCTGACGGAAGCACCGGTGATGAAACCTGGTATCAGTTCAAGATTCCGATTCGGAATTATCAGCAGAAGGTGGGTTCGATTTCCGACTTCCGCTCCATACGCTTCATGCGCCTTTTCCTGACGGGCTTCAGTGATACGGTGACGCTGCGGTTTGCCCAACTGGATTTGGGCCGCAACATGTGGCGCCGCTATGAATTTTCTCTGAAAAATCCCGGTGAGAATATTCCGGATGATGAGAAGAAGGGTACCGATTTCACGGTGGGGTCTGTGAGCCTGGAAGAAAATGGCGATCGCAGTCCGGTACCTTATGTGATTCCTCCGGGTGTGGATCGTCAGTTGGCGGCAGTAAGCAATGGCGAAACGATTCAGCAGAATGAACAGTCGCTGTCGCTGCAGGTTTGCACTTTGAAAGACGGCGATTCACGAGCAGCCTACAAGGAAGTGAATGTGGACATGCGACAGTTTGCCCGACTGCGGATGTTCATTCACGGCGAAAGCATGCCGAATGCAGCACCCGTGAAAGATGGAGATGTGAGTGCCTTTATCCGCATCGGCTCCGATTTCACCGACAACTATTACGAGTATCAGGTTCCGCTCCGCATCACACTGCCTAACAACAACGCGACAGCGCAACAGGTGTGGCCCGATGAAAACATGGTGGATGTGGCTTTTGATGACCTGGTGAGTGCCAAAACCGCGCGTAATGCCGCCGGCCTCAGCCCACTGATTCCTTACTCTGTTACCGATGCGAAAGGCAACAAGATTGTGGTAGTAGGCAACCCGAATGTGGGCGAAGCCAAGACAGTGATGTTAGGCATTCTGAATCCCAAGAAAGATGCACAACACCCCGGCGATGATGGTTTGGGAAAATGTGTGGAGGCCTGGTTTGACGAGCTGCGCATGACGGGCATGAATGAAAAGCCTGCCTATGCCGCCACCGGAAAACTGAACATGCAACTTGCAGACCTCGGAAGCGTTCACCTCGGCGGCTCCATGCATACGGAGGGCTACGGCAACGTGGATCAGAAACTGCAGCAACGCCAGCGCGACAATTTTTACCAGTGGGATGCCAACACCAATCTGGCTTTAGGCAAATTGCTGCCACGAGAGTGGGGAGTGCAGATTCCTTTCTTCATCGGGCACACGGAAAGCATTTCCAACCCGCAGTACAATCCATATGATCTGGACGTGAAATACAGCGACCAGCTCAACGCAGCACAGAACAGTGCCCAGCGCGATTCGCTGAAAAAAGTGGCGCAGGACTTCACGTCCATCACCAGCGTCAATGTGAATAATGTGCGCATCACGGGCAACCCGCAAAAGAGCAAGAACCCCAAGCTCTGGAGCGCGCGCAACTTCGACCTGTCCTATGCCTACAATCGTCAGTTCAAGCGCAACCCGCTGATAGAAGGAGATGAGCTGACCACCCACCGACTCGGATTAGGCTATTCCTACAACGTACGCAGCAAGCCGGTAGAGCCTTTCAAAAAGTTGATCAAATCGAAGAGCAAATGGTGGTCGCTGGTGAAGGATTTTAATTTCAATCCGTTGCCTTCAACCATTTCCATCCGCAACGATTTGAGCCGAACGATGGATGAAACCAAAGTGCGCGTGATTGGCGATGGAGGCTATGAAATTCCGCCGACCTACTTCAAGAATTTCATTTGGACGCGCACCTATGGTCTTCGCTGGGAGCTGGCAAAATCCTTGTCTCTGGATTACGCAGCCACCAATAATTCACGGATTGACGAGCCTTACGGCCGCATTGATTCCAAAGCAAAGCGCGACACACTCTGGGATCGCATCAGCCATTTTGGACGCAACACCATGTTCTCGCAAACCGGCAATGTGTCCTACAATGTGCCGCTGGCTAAGCTGCCAATCACCGATTGGATGAGCCTGCGCATGAGCTATGCAACCAGCTACACCTGGACGGCTGCATCACAGCTTGCGCAATCGCTGGGCAACACGATTGGCAACACCCAGACGAAGACCCTCAACGGAGAATTGAATTTTCAGCAGCTCTACAACAAGAGTCGTTTCCTGCGGGCCGCCAATATGCCGAAGCCACGAGCACAACAGTCAACCAAGAAATCGGTGGCAGTGTCTCGAGCGGATGGAAAATCGCCCACGGGTGCATCCGGCGTTCTTTCCGGCCCAACGGATATGAAACCTGCCGGTGCTCCAGCCGATGAAAGCCCGGAGCCTGGCCCTGCCATTGAAGCAAAGCGCAAAAAGAAGCGACATTCAGACACCCTCAATTTGCGTGGTGTTGCCATCAACACGGCCCACATGACGGACCATCAATTGGATTCGCTGCACAAGTTGATTCGGGCAGATGAACGAGCGAAGAAAAAGGAGGAGAAAGCGAAGCGAAAGGCAGCCCGTAAAGCAGCGCGCAAGAAGCGAAGGGCTACTACGCCGCAGCTCAATGGGCTGGAGCGCACGGCAGGTCAGTTGCTGACGATGGTGAAGCGGGGAACGATTTCCTACACAGAAACCGGCGGCACGATACTGCCCGGTTATATGGACAGTACGCGGTTTGTCGGTATCAACACGGCAAATGGCAGGCCGGGCCTGGGCTTCGCTTTCGGACAACAAACCAATCAGGCCTATCTGGACCGATTAGCTGCAGAAGGCAAAATCACCCGCGATTCTTTGTTCAATGCGCAATTCCAACAGAACTACCAGCAGACGCTAAATCTGGCGGCCACTATCGAGCCTATTCCCAATGATTTGCGGATTGATGTTTCTCTGACCAGAAGTTTTTCAAAATCGCATAGCGAGCTGTTTAAAGACACGGCACAGACGGGCATCTACAACCACCTCAATCCCTACGAAACCGGATCGTTCAACATGAGCTATATCGGGCTGAAGACTTTATTTAAGAGCAGTGGTTCGGCGGATGGAGGTGTCTTCCGTCAGTTTGTGGCCAACCGCTTCGTGATTTCAGACCGACTGGGGCATAATAACCCCTACACCAACGGCGCCAGGGACCCGAACGACCCGAATTATTACAAGGGCTACAATCGTTATTCGCAGGATGTACTGATTCCGGCATTTATCGCCGCCTACAGCGGTCGCAGTGCATCGAAAATTCCGCTGCTCGACTATGATAATACGAGCATCAAGAGCAATCCCTTCCGCTACTACATGCCTTTGCCCAACTGGCGCCTCACCTACAATGGACTGAGCAAGCTGCCGGCCTTCAAAGACATCTTCAACAGTTTCACCGTTTCCAATTCCTACACGGGCACACTCAGCATGAGCTCGTTTGTAAGTGCCCTGTATTACCAGGATGAATTTGCGTTGGGCTATCCGTCCTTCCTCGATTCCAATTCGGGGAATTTCGTACCCTACTATCAGGTGCCGAACATCACGATTTCAGAAAGCTTCGGTCCTCTGATTGGGATAGATGCTTCGCTGAAAAACAACCTGACGGCCCGATTTGAATATCGGCGCAGCCGGCAGGCATCCCTCTCGCTGATAGACTACCAGATCAGCGAAACACGCAGTCAGGAATATGTGCTGGGCCTGGGCTTCCGCAAACGCGGGCTGGTGCTGCCGTTCAGCATTTTCGGGGTAACGAAACTGAAGAACGATTTGAACTTTAAGATGGATGTAGGCATCCGCGATGACATCACTTCCAATACCTACCTGGCGCAAGACCTGACCGTGGTGACGCGCGGCCAAAAGGTGATTACTATTTCACCCAGTATTGACTATATAGTAAGCGATCGGGTGACGCTACGTTTCTTCTACGACAGGCGGCAGAGCATCCCTTACACCACGCAATCGTACCCGATGACCACCACGCGGGCCGGCGTGACGATCCGGTTCATTTTTGCGCAGCAATAGCTACGGCTTTGAAAGCCCGACATCCGGCTTCAAAATGACTTTGCCGGCCTTCGGCTGATGAAGGTCTTTTTGAAAATGCCGGAGTGACGCAATTGGGTAATGAACAGACAAAAAAATCCCGGCCATAGTGACCGGGATTTTGAATGTTCAGTGTTGTAAGAACTGCGTCTTAGCGACGGTTACCGGCGGTGGTAGTGCGGGTTCTGCCGGAACCACCGGTGCGGCTACGGCCAACACCTGCGCTGGTGCCACGGCTGCGGCGTTCGCCATGCTCATGTTCACCTTCGTCTTCGCGTTCAGCATTGGCTTTATGCTCTTCTATAACGGTTTCGTCCGTGGCGGCTTCCTCTTCGCTTTCCTTCATTGCGTTGCGCTCCTGAAGGCCTTCGAGGATGGCAGCGGTCAAATAATTCACAACGATAGCGATGCTCTTGGTGGCGTCGTCGTTGGAAGGGATGGCGAAGTCAACCTTGGTGGGGTCGCTGTTGGTATCCACCATCGCGATGGTAGTGATGCCAAGGCGCTTTGCTTCTGCAAGGGCGATGTGCTCGTGGGAAATATCAACGATGAAAAGAGCAGCGGGGGTGCGGCCCATCTGGGCAATACCACCGAGTACCTTATCCATCTTGTCGCGGCTGCGGGTGAGGGTCAGGCGCTCCTTCTTGGTGACGCTGTCCATAGTGCCATCCTGCAGCATTTTTTCGATGCTCTGCATCTTTTTCACGCTCTTGCGGATGGTTTGGAAGTTGGTGAGCATGCCACCCAGCCAGCGCTCGGTTACGTAGGGCATGTTCACTTTTTGAGCGGCTTCAGAAACGATTTCCTTAGCCTGCTTTTTCGTAGCCACGAACATGATCTTGCGGCCGCTCTTCGCCATTTGCTTCAGGGCTGCAGCAGACTCCTGCAGGCCTTCGATGGTACGGTTGAGGTCAATGATGTGGATGCCGTTCTTTTCGGCAAAAATGTAAGGCAGCATCTTGGGGTTCCACTTCTTGCGCAGGTGGCCAAAGTGAACGCCGGCTTCCAGGAGCTGTTGATGAAGGCTTTTATTTTCTTCCATGAGAGGAATGATTTCTTGTTGGTTAAAGGGAGAGTTGCTGGTTCTGGTCCTGGCTGCCACCCGGAATAAAAATTGCACAGGAGCAAAGGGTAGCCGGCAAGGACTGGATTCGTGTTAGCGCTTGCTGAACTGGAAGGAGCGGCGAGCCTTAGCCTTACCAAACTTCTTACGTTCTACGGAGCGGGAATCGCGACGCAGCAGCCCTTCTTTCTTAAGAGCCGGACGGTATTCGGGATTCACTTCGCAAAGGGCGCGGGCAATGGCCATTTTAATGGCTTCAGCCTGGCCTTTGTGGCCACCGCCTACCACGTTGACAGACACGTCCAGGGTGCCTTCAAGGCCTTCGATGGTTTTAAAGGGAAGCTCTACCTGATTTTGCAGGTACATGAGCGGGAAGTATTGCTTGTAGTCTTTGCCGTTTACGACAATGTTGCCGCTGCCGGTGCTCACATACACGCGGGCGATGGCTTCCTTACGGCGACCTACGGCGTTTTTTTGTTTTTCCATTTAAATGGGAGTGTTGTATCGTTTAGATCTGGTGATATGGGCGCTTCAGCACTTGGAAATTGAAGGGTGCCCGATCCGGATTTCTTATTTAAGTTCTTGAGGCTTTTGAGCGGTGTGAGGATGTTCGGCACCTTCATAAACGAAGAGCTTTTTGTACATCGCGCGGCCCAGGCGATTCTTAGGCAGCATGCCCTTTACGGCAATCTCAACCACCTTGTTCGGGCGGCGAGCTACGAGGCTGCGGGCAGATTCACTCTTTTGGCCGCCGGGATAGCCGGTGAAGGTCTGGTACTGCTTATCGTCAAGCTTGTTGCCGCTAAGCGAAATCTTTGCACTGTTGATGACGATAACGTAGTCGCCGCAATCAAAGTGAGGGGTGAAATACGCTTTGTTTTTGCCACGCAAAACGTGAGCAATTTTGGAGGCCATGCGTCCCAAAGGCTGGTTGGTGGCATCCACGATGTACCAATTGCGCTGGACGATTTTCTCGTTTGCAGACTGAGTTTTGAAGCTGAGGTGTCTCATGTTGTTTTTTTCTCGGTAGGTGCCGCAGCCAGGCAGCAGCCTTTTTGGATTTGGGAGCGCAAAGGTAGGTGACGGGTATATCGCCAGCCAATTTTTTCATTAAAATTTTTTCTTAGCACCCAAAATTTTACTGATTATCAGCGATTTTTTGGAACAGCAGGGAAAGTTTGCCCCAGCTATCTGCTCCAAATCCTTTCAAGGGAGAGCAGAAAAAGGTAAGCTCCGACACACTTGCCTGAGTATGTGCATATTTCAATGTTAATAATCTAAGAAGGAAATGTTAGGATGTTCAAAAAAAAATCTTGCAGAGAATAAGGTGTAGACATAAATTCACCCCGGTTTTCACCCTTTATTGCCTCGCCAAAAAACATTGTCCCACGAAAATCAATGCGTATGAAGCGGTTATTTCTCCTAACTCTACTCGCCCTATTGCTGCCGGGTTTACAGGCGCTACAGGCGCAAGAGCGCAACATCACCGGAAAGGTGCTTGATGAAACTGGCCAGGGCCTATTCGGCGCTGGCGTTTTTGTAAAAGGTACCCAGTCGGGGACCATTACAGATGCCAATGGCGACTTCACCCTGATGTTGCCTGCAAACAACAATGTCATCACGGTTCGTGCGGTTGGATATGCGCAACAGGAGATTACGGTCGCCGGTAATTCGGTGATCATTCACATGAAAACCTCCGCACGCCAGTTGGAGGGCACCGTCGTAACGGCCTTGGGCATTCGCCGTGAAAAGCGAGCACTTGGCTACACGCAAACGACAGTGGACTCGGCTGTGCTGGAGCGCTCCGGCGAGCAGAACATTGTAGAGGCGCTGGCTGCCAAATCCCCGGGTATCTTGGTAACCGGTAGTGGTGGTACACCGGGAGCTTCGTCGCAGATTCTGCTGCGTGGTAACAATACGACCAGTGGCATTGCCACTCCACTTTTTGTGGTGGATGGTATTCCCATTGACAACAATACGTCACAACCTTCAGCAGGTGATTATCCGTTTGACATGAATCTGTCGGGTGTTAATGAATCGAACCGGGGCATTGACATTAACCCGAATGATATTGCGAGCATCTCAGTACTTCGGGGTCCTGCTGCTGCTGCCCTGTATGGTGTAGCCGGTGGTAATGGCGCTATCATCATTACCACAAAACGAGGACATTATTCCAAGGGTGTTAAAAGGCTGGGTATTGACTTCTCATCTTCAGTGTCTATTGATAAGGTGAATAAGCTTCCGGACCTTCAGAGCAAGTATATCCAGGGTGCGAATGGGAAATACAGTACTGCAACCCCGAATAGCTGGGGCCCGAGCCTGGATACGATGCCACAAATCAAGACCTATGACAAATACAAGGACTTTTTCCATACCGGCAACACTTATGCAAATAACTTGGGCTTAAGCTGGGGCAGCGAAAACGGAACTTTCCGCCTGGGATTGGGTAACACCAAGACCGACGGTGTCATCCCGAACACGCAATTCAAACGTACTACGGTGAACTTCCGTGCGGACACGAAGATGGCAGATTGGCTGCAGGTAGGCGGAGATTTCAACTATACGAACTCTGAGGGTGTACGGGCTCAGAATGGTAGTAATCTCGGAGGTATTATGTTGACTTTGCTTCGCGCGCCAATCAATTTTGACATAACTGATTATATAGATCCGAATACGGGCAATCAGATTCAGTTCTATCCTGTATATGATAACCCTCTGTTTACCGCATATAGGAATCCGTACACAGATGTCACCAATCGGGTATTCGGTAATATTCATACGAGCATTACCCTCAGCCCATCTTTGACACTAACGGATCGCCTTGGCGTGGACCACTACACGACGAATACAAAGCAGATATATGACCTATCGTCAATTGCAAACGATAATTCGGACGGCCTTGGTCAGGTGAACGTGACAAATTCTTCTAATCTGTCAATCTACAATGATTTGATCCTGAAGTACGACAAATACATTTCGGACCGGGTATCATTCTCCGCTTTTGCAGGTTTCAATTACAGCTATGGTGCAAGCAGTTTCTTGTTTGGCAGAGGCCGCAATCTTCAACTTCCCGGTGTTTATGAAATCAGCAACACGAGCCAGTTATATAGCTATAATACCGAATCCTATAGCAGAAGCCAGGGATTGTTTGTAGAAGCGACACTCGGCTATAGAAGTATGCTTTATCTGACTGTAACCGGACGAAATGACTGGTTATCATCTTATGGCAGAAACGGGCTTTCCTTCTTCTATCCTAAAGCTGACTTGTCTTGGATCTTCTCAGAGTTGATTCCGCGGAATAACGTACTCACTTTCGGAAAGCTACGTTTGGCTTATGCTGATGCCGGCACTGGCCCCATCGGCTACCTGAAGCCGGAAACACCTTATGTGATTCCGTTCATTACCGATGGCTCAACGAATGGTGTCAGCTTCCCGTATCTGGGGCAAGCCGGCTATGCACCCAGCAATATATTGATTGACCAGGGCATTAAGCCGCAGCACGTAGAAGGTAAGGAGGTCGGTTTGGAACTGCGCCTTTTCAAAAATCGTGTTAGTATCGAAGCAACAGGATATTACCAGCTTACCAAGGATAATATCATTCAGTTGCCGATCGCTCAGTCAACCGGCTATATGGTCTATCTGACCAATGGTGGTACGAACCGTAACTCGGGGATTGAACTGGGCCTGAATGCGGACATCATCAAGACGACCAATTTCACTTGGAATGTGTTCGGCAACTTCACGATGGATCGTTCAAAAGTGCTGTCAATCAACCCAGGTATCTCTGCAATCCCCGTTGGAAATGGATTTAGTGATATTGGTTCGTATGCCCTTGTTGGACAGCCAATCGGTGTATTCTATGGTACGGCCTGGCTCCGGGATTCAGTAACAGGTAAGATCCTGGTGGACGATAAAGGACGTGCAATCGTAGATCCTGTATCACGCGTTGTTGGTGACCCAAATCCGGATTGGACGATGGGCCTTGGAAGCTCGCTTAGTTATAAAGGGCTCACCTTCTCCTTCCTTTGGGATATCCGCCACGGCGGTGATGTATGGAACGGTACCTATGCACGCCTTAGCCGCATGGGGCTGACCGCCGAATCTCAGGACCGTGAGCACAGCTATGTAATTGACGGAATCTATGCCCCCGGCACCCCTCTGGAAGGCGAGCAAAACAAGACGCCGGTTTCTGCCACATACTACTATCAAACTTTCAAAGGCGACCAAGGCAGCTACGCTGTAGAAAACGCAATTCAGGATGCTTCCTGGGTGCGCCTGCGGTCCGTCGGCCTCAGCTATCGGATTTCAATGGATATGCGCAACCACCACCGCGCATTTGACTATATCGAATTGGGTGTGAGCGGTAAGAATCTGCTCCTGTTTACTAAGTACAAAGGGGTTGATCCTGAGACGAGTCTTACGGGGGCATCCTCTGCTTTCCGTGGATATGACTACTTCAACAATCCGGGCATCAAATCCATACTCTTTAACCTGAAGCTCGGCCTGTAATCACGAAACACAATTGCCATCATGAAGTACATAAAATATCTCAGTGTGGCGGTGCTGAGCGACGCAATGCTCTAAGGCTGACGGGGAAAAGAAAAGCTTTTCGTCGATCCAAATTCATCGGGTACCGGAACACCGGCTACTCAATTGACTGAAGTGCAGGTAGCAACGATCAACTCGTATGAGGGGGACATCAATCGAACCGGTTCCATATTCGTACAGCACATGGCCGGCGTAGACGGCCAAGCGACGGAAGCGGAAGAGTATGCGCTTACCGCAAATGGGCAGGATAACAACTGGTCGCAGCTCTATGCTACCATCATGAACGCGAAAGAACTTCGTAAGAATTTCGGTGCTGACAGGCCGTATTATGACGGGATTTCCGAGATCATGATTGTCATGAATATTGCCTTGGCAACGGACATCTATGGTGATGTTCCCTTTACAGAAGCAGCTCAGGGTGCTGAAAATCTCTTCCCACATTACGATCCGCAACAGACCATCTACACCATGATGTTGGGAATGTTGGACGATGCTATCAGCAAACTGGCAGCTCCGGCATCTGATAATGCTACCGCTCCCTCCACGGACGATATCATCTTTGGCGGCGATGTTTCTCTTTGGACGAAAACAGCGTACACCTTGAAGGCCCGCTATCTGAACCGAATGAGCAACAAGGCGGACTACAACCCAACTGCCATCTTAGATGCACTCTCAAAGGGTATTTCCTCCAGTAGTGAAGATTGTATGGGCACGCACGATGATGCCAACGGACAAAATCAGTGGTATGCCTTCCTTAATCAACGTGCCTACTTGCGCGCCTGTGCTACCCTGGTAGATTCCATGAAGAAGCGCCCCAGTGACCTACGCCTCTACTACTACTTTGATTCCACACTTAGCGGTGGTGATGTCGTTGGAAGTCCTGTAGCGACGACCGACCCTAATACGAGCTACTATGGCCTTTATCTCGCAGGTGATATCACCAATGCTGTGGGTGGTGATCCGACTCTCTCCACACCTATGGTTACCTATATGGAGGCCAAGTTTATAGAAGCCGAAGTGAAAGTGCGCCAAAGCAGCCCGAGTGCAGCAACCGCTCTCAACGATGCAATTAAGGCATCCTGCGACAAGGTAACTAAGGGAGTTTATGATGGTTCCAGCATTGCTACCTATACATCTACTAACACCAACCTCGGCCGCGTGATGTACGAAAAGTGGATCGCAATGTTTGGTCAGACCGAAGCCTATAACGACTACCGCAGGACCAAAATGCCGGCACTTGTACCGAATCCAAATGGCGCTCAGCCTACTATTCCCGAGCGCTTCCCAATGTCGCTACAAGAGACGAACACGAACCCCAATGTTGTCAACCTGCCTGTTACTACCCCCGTATGGTGGGCACAATAATGGCCTTCACCTTTTAATTCAACGAACGTTATGAACAAAAGGATAATTCTTAGCCTCTGCTTCCTCGCTACAACAGCAGCGGCATTCGCTCAAAAGCGTGATGGCATTGGCATCTCTTTCGGGGCAAATGACTTCTACGGCCCCCAAACCGGAAAGTATCTGACGGATGATGTCTATACTGTAAGTCAGAACCTGGAAACCGGCCTGCAAGACACAAGCGTGAAGCATACCTTCCGCTGGCACCCGCTCGTCCGGTTCAGCTATTGGCGCAGCTTCGGTAGCCATTTCGATGGTAATCTTTCCCTTAGCCTCGGTAACGTGGACTATCCCGGATCTGCAAAAGATTCGAACTATATCATCCGCCGCCAGTATGCAGCTACCAAGTTTGTAGAGTTGCTGGCAGAATTGGATGCTCGCGTCAATTACAACATTCTTCCGAAGGAGAAATTCTTCCTTTCTCCCTACCTCTTCGCCGGCATATCAGGCTCTCATCGCCCGGGATATTTCGGTGCTACCGTACCACTCGGCCTCGGCTTCAACTTCAATTTGTCAAAGTCCCACGACTTGTACTTCAATCTGGAGTCAGCCTATAAGATTGCGGCAACCAGCCACGACCAAAACCACCTCCAACATAGCGTTGGCTTTGTGTATTGGTTCCAGCCGGGCTACAATCGGCCAACCGGAAAAACAACCCCCACCGTTATCGTACCGCCACTGCCTGATTCAGACAATGACGGCCTCACGGATAATGAAGATGAATGCCCGCATATTGCCGGTCCGGCGCACCTGAATGGTTGCCCCGATTCAGACGGTGATGGCATCAACGACAAAAATGATGCATGCCCGCTGGTAGCAGGTGTAGCCCAATTCAATGGCTGCCCTGATACCGATGGAGACGGCATCCCTGACAATAAGGATAAATGCCCCTACTTGGCAGGTACTGCCGAATTCAACGGCTGCCCGCCACCGGACCGTGACCATGATGGTGTGCTTGATGCAGACGACCGCTGCCCGGATGTGGCCGGCCCTGCTTCCAACAATGGTTGCCCGGAAGTGAGCGAAGCAGTCAAGAAGGAAGTGGAGAAAGCAGCGAAAGCTGTGTTCTTTGAAACAGGGAAAGCCACTTTGAAAAAGAGCTCTTACAAACCGCTTGATGAAGTTGCTAAGATCTTGAAAAGCGATGCTTCGCTTCATGCCGATATCGAAGGCCATACGGACAACGTAAAACCACGCAGCTACACAAACCTGGACCTGTCACAAAAGCGTGCGGATGCCGTACGTGATTATTTGATTGGACAAGGCGTTGATGCCAGCCGCCTCTCGGCGAAAGGCTTCGGTGATACCCAGCCCATTGCATCGAACGAAACGGCTGCAGGACGCGCCCAGAATCGTCGTACGATTATCAAAGTGCACAATTGATAGCGTCTGATTAACCGCCAATTGGCGGATGCAAAAGAGGCCGGTCGTACACATTACGACCGGCCTCTTTATTGGTGCAAAATGGACTGCTGCTTTACCTCAGGAGACCTACCCTTGCAGCAATTGCCTGACAAGGCTCAAAAAGGACTGTTCCTGCCGCTCTTTACTGAAATAGCGCTCAGCCGTTACCTGAATTTCCTGGCGCCATGGGCCAAGTTCTGCATTGCTTACCGCTTTCAACGATTCTATATTTCGAGTAATTGCTGCAAAGTCGGAAGGTGCAGCTACCCAGCCCAGCCGGTGTTCCAGCACAATTTTTTCCCCTTCGCCGCCGCCACTATACAACACAGGAACACCCAAATGCATCGCAGTAAACAACTTACTCGGCAATGCGCCACTAATTGGTGCTGTCAATGGAATGAGCACAGCAGACGCTTGTTGAAGTTCTATTGCCAGTTGGGCAGGAGGAACCGGATTGAAAAGTGAAATGCCGCAGTCCGGGTTTTGTTGGAGATAGCGTTCAATTGCCTCCCGCTCCGGGCCATCACCATAGATGTCCAAACGAGTGCCGAGCCTGGCAAAATGAATGGCACGGCAGAGCGACAACAAGCCCTGTGCATGGCCGAGTACACCCGGATAGATGATACGAACCGTAGTTGAATTGTTGGCTGCCGACGGCCTGTTTTCACCCTTTGCGGGCAAATTCCGATAGACCATTCCCGGAGGCATTTTTAGAAGCAAACGTGCGATGTGCTCCATCGTTTCCTGACTCTGCGTTGTGATGGCATCTGCTCTTGCATACATCCGCTGGGCCATCGTTTCCAGTCGCCGATAGAGGGGACTCGGTTCAAGGGCACCTAAAGCCTTCGCCGATAAGGGCCATATATCACTCACATTGAGCAAAACTCTGCAGCCCTTTTTCTTGAAAAAGCGAACAGCCGCCGCCGCCGAAGGAAGGGGTGGGGAAGACACGATAACCAGGTCAGGTCGCATCCGTAACACCTGAGGGAAGCCCAGCAACCTCAGAGAAAATGAAAAGCTGGCCATGCTCCACACCCTCGACCAGGCCGATGCTGAATTAGACGGGGCCAGCCATACCCGCCGCACCTGAATACCATCTACCTGCTCTTCTATCACATACCGGTTCCGGTAAGCAGGGAAGGTCTTCCCTTTGGGATAATTGGGCATAGCAGCCACCACCTGCACCCGATAGCCCGCATCGCGCAGGAGCACAGCAAGGTTGTAGATACGGTTGGATGCGCCGCCTCCTTCCGGTGGGAAGCTGCTACAGAAAATCGCAATGAGCGACCCCGTTGTCATGCGCCTAACTTAAAGAGTCTCGGGCAGCGTGTAGGTACGTCCGGCATTTTGTTGTTTCAGCCAGCTTACCAACGGTGCGAAATAGTCGAGCATCGCCTTGGCATTAAGCTCATCGCCGGTACTTTCTTTCAGCACCTGCCTCCAGTCTTTCGACGAACCATACTTAAGGATTCCTTTCAGGAAATCACCGACTGCATGACTGCCGAAGTAGTTGGTAGCACGCGGGTCCTGATGCAAGATTTCCTTCGCAATGTGGTTGTGGAGTTGATAGAGTAGTGCATAGCTGAGCGCATAGTCGTAGTACTGCGCCGGATCGTCGTTGATATGCGTTTTGGTAGCGGCATCGCACCATTCTTCGCCACGTGGTGAGGGCGGCACGATTCCCTGATACTTTTTGGCAAGTGCCCACCAGGTTGCGTTCCATTGGTTGGCGGGCAGATTGTCGGCGTACAAATCTTTTTCAAAATTGCTCATGGTGCCGGCAGAGAAGAAGATGAACACAACCGAATTCAAAGCTTCCTTCAACAGGCTTTGAACACTGTCCGTCTGCACGTCGGGGCTGATCAGGCCGCGGCCAATGAGGTAGGGCTTTTGCATTGCAGCCATGCCCATCATAGAACCGATTGCCTCGTGGTAGGCGCGGTTGGCACCTTGGCGCAGCAGCGGCGGCACACTGTCGTTGGTGTAGGATAGATAATAGTAGATATGGCCCAGCTCGTGGTTGGCAGTTTCCCACCATTCGGCATTGGGCTCCACACTCATCAGGCTGCGCACATCATGATTCAGATCCATGTGCCAGGCTGAGGCGTGGTTGTTTTTCTTGACATTGCTATCCGCAGGATAAGGATAGAGTGAGCTGTTATCCCAAAAGGTTTGGGGCAGGTTGGGAAAGCCAAGGCTCACGTACAGCGCTTCCGCATTTCGCACAATCCACTCTGCACCTTTAGGCTTCAGCACACTGTCCAGATTCATGCCTTTCACCGTCACAGCAGGGCTCCAGTCCTGGCCCCAGCGGTTGGGCAGCCATTGTGCCGGCAGCATGTCCGGAACCGTTGCAGAATGATAGCGCTTCGCCATTTCATAGCGCATCCAGGTGTGCAGCTCGCGATACAATGGCCATAGGTCACGAATCATGCCATCCATCAGTTTCATCATTTCGTCCGTCTTCATGCCGTAGTCGCTCACCTGATAGCTGAAGAAGTCCGGATAACCCAATGCCTGTACCGTTTTGTTGCGGAGGTCGCGCAGGTTCATCAGGCCCTGGCGCAGCGTAGGCCCCACCATCTTACTGGCCTCCCAGGCAGCGAGGCGCTTGTTGGTGTCGGTTTCATTTTTCAGGATGTCGTCCAGCTCATTTGTCGTCACTTTCTTTCCGTTCAGCATGTACTGAAAGCCGTACAACTTCTGGGTTTGCTCCGTCTCAGCCTTGATGCGGGCCTTCACTACATCGGCTATCGTTTGCGGATTATTGGCAGCAGAATAGAGAATGTATTCGAGTTGCTTCTGCTGAATATGCGTGAGCGATGATTTGTTTTCAAGAAACTTCTTGGCTGCCTCAATATTCTCTTTGCTACCCGTAAATGCAGCCAGCGCCTCATCTGCTTTTTGTGCCGCTACCACGTTTGTGCTGTCGCCGGGAATAATTTCAATCTGACTTTTCCATTGAGCAAGCTGATCAGCCGTGTAAAGCGACACATATTCCTTGGTGTAGGAGTCAAGGAATTTCTGAGCTTCATCGTTGCCGGTGTTGCGCTGCTGGCACGCGGCAAGGCAGGCAAGAGGTAGCAAAAGCAGATATTTTTTCATGGCTTAAAGATAAGAGCGGGTATCGCCGGCAGGGGGGGAGCTAAGAGGGGAAAACCGCGGCGCACGGCCTTTGCACGTTGCTTCCTGCGTGTCATTCTCTGAAACGAATTTTCCTACTCAACAGAAAGTCATGCTGCCTGAATTACCTATCGTTTTCAGAGCAATGCTGCATGGGATGAACATGCTTTTGCATCAAATGGCAACCCAAATTATGAGTGCGGATTGCCGCAGGCAGGGTATCAACGGACTTTACTTTGCCGCCCCAAAATTCGTTTCATGCGGCATCTTTTGCTCGGCGCTTTGCTCCTCATCCTTGCACTCGGTGTGCAGGCACAAACCAACCTTCAGCTCGATTCTATCATCATTCAGGACAGCCGGATTGAGACTGCCTATCAGAATCAAAACCGAAACATCGCCATCCTGACACAGCAGGAAATTGCCAGCCTGCCCGTGCATTCTGTTTCGGAGCTGCTGGCCTACGTCTCAGGTGTGGATTTGCGCCAGCGCAATGTGGGCGGTGTGCAGGCAGATATCAGTATTGACGGCAGCACCTTTGATGAAGTCCTGATTTTGGTGAATGGCGTGAAGATGTCTGACCCGCAAACAGGGCACCATGTGCTCAGCCTGCCCATCCCGCTTTCAGCCATTGACCATATCGAAATCATTCGCGGGCCTGCTGCGCGCACTTATGGTGTCAATGCACTGGCAGGTGCTGTCAACATCGTCACGCGGCAGCCCAAGCAGAATGGGATATATGCTGAAGCCTATGCAGGTAGCAGTTTTCAAAAAGACAGCCTCGATGGGCTGCGCAGCGCCGGGGGGGTGAATGCCGCCTGGGCCTTGCATGGCAAATCAATCTCGCAACTCCTTTCGGTGTCGCATGACGCGGGTAATGGCTTTCGCTACAACACAGCTTACACCACAACCAAAGCCTTTTACAGCAACCGCCTTCAACTTGACAAGAAGAACAGTGTGGAACTGATGGGCGGCTATCTGAACAATGATTTTGGCGCCTCTCTTTTCTATGCAGCCCCCAATGACCTGGAGGCTAATGAGCACGTCCAGACGACCTTTGCAAGCATCCTTCACAACCTACAGGTGAATCCGAAGCTGCGTCTCAGCCCACGCATCAGCTATCGCTACAACAAGGACGACTACATCTACGTCCGTCAGAAGCCCGAGCTATACCACAACATCCACGAGACAAACGCCCTTACTGCTGAGCTGCAATCGAGCCTGCAAGTGAAAAAAGGAACGATTGGTGCAGGCATTGAATATAGAATGGAGGAGATCAACAGCTCAAATCTGGGGCATTGGCAACGCAACAACCTGGGCCTTTATGCTGAGTATGCCCATGCCTTTTCCAAAAGCCTCAACATGACCGCCGGCCTGTATGGTAATTACAACAGCGACTTTGGTTGGAAAGTGTATCCCGGCCTGGATTTCGGTTATCGTTTCGCACCGCGTTGGAGGCTTTTCATCAATGCTTCTTCAGGTCAGCGCCTACCTACTTACACCGACCTCTATTATCAGGGGCCGGGCAATCTGGGCAATGCTTCGTTGCAACCTGAGTTTGCGGTGGGCAGTGCTGCGGGAGTTCAATACACGGGTGCGCAGTTTCACGCGAAGGCTTCCTACTTCTATCGCCAGACCTCTGAATTTATTGACTGGGTGAAAGACAGCGTAGGCGAAAAATGGCAGCCGCAAAATTTTCAGTCGGTGGATTTTCATGGAGCCACCCTGTCGTTGCAATACGAGCTTGGGCAAATATTGCACCTGCCTCATTCAAAAGACCTACAACTCGGACTAAGCTATACCTATCTGGATGCTGCGCTGGACGCGCCTTCCGGCAAGATTTCAAAATATCGGATTGACGCCTTGCGCCACCAGTTGGTGAGTAGCCTGAGCGCTTCCTTCCTCCACCATTTTCAATTTCAAGTCAACTATCGCTATCAATGCAGGATGAATGCAGGCGATTATTCGCTCGTAGATGCCCGCCTGAGTTATCTCATTGCGAAATGGACGGTGTACGCAGATGGCAGCAATCTTTTGGACACGAAGTATGAGGAGATCAACTCTATTCCTATGCCGGGCCGCTGGATGACGATTGGTGTCAGAATGCGGTTGTAGAGCAGTAGCCGCATTGCGCCTGTTGAAAACGATCTTGATAACAGATGCTGAATCGGCATGACTTTGTGCTTGCAAGGCTATTTGCGGCTCCTTGCCATCATTTCAAAAGCCCTGCATTTCTTTCGGATGCACATCGCTCAATTGAAAACGATCCGTGACCGTTGTTACTGTGATGCAATCCACTTCTGAGGATCTAGATTGACGCTGCCATGGCCGTTGCTCTTCCAAATCTGGAAGTTCACCATCGGAAGTCCATCATCATTATTACCGGCCACGCCAATCGTTTGTTTGGTCGTCACGGGCTGGCCTTTATGCACCGATGCGGAAGCAAGATTCGCATATACGGTGTAATAGTCGCCATGTTGCACAATCACGTTCTGGCCTGAGCCGGGCACGTAAAACACACCCGACACGGTGCCGCTAAACACGGCTCGCACTGCCGCATTCGCTGTGGTCTGGATGTCTATGCCATTGTTGTCAATCATCACGTTGGCCACGGGATGCTTGTGCAGCCCAAAATAGCCGGTGATGGTGCCTCGTTCTACCGGCCAGGGCAGGCGCCCCTGGTTGCTGGCAAATGAGTTGGAGAGTGCCTGTGCCTCCGGTGTCAGCGACAAATTGACCGTGCTGGCAGCGGGTTGCGGCTTGGGCTTGTTGTGATAAGAAGTAACGCTGCTCGGGTTGGATGTGGACGCATCATTACGGGAGCTGCTTCGCCCCTCAGGGTTGGAGCCGGTTGCTACGTTCATGCCGCCGTAGCTCTTTTGTTTTTCCTCTGCAAGTCGCTGCGCTTCCGCCTTGCGCCGCGCCTCTTCTTCCGCTTTCCTGCGTTGTTCTTCTATCTCACGGCGAATGATGGCTTCTACGGCCCGTTGCACCTTGCGTGCAGCTTGCTGATTTCGGCGGATGTCGGCGAGCAGTTGTTTTTCGCGGCTGCGCAAATCCCGTACTACCCCGTTTGTTTCGTTCGTTTCCTGCTGTAGCTCCTTGCGCTGTTGTTCCTGCGCGGAGAGCAATGCATTCTTCTGCAGCTTTTGATAATTCAGCTCGCCAATCTTGTGCTCCACCTGCCCCTGCATAGTGCGAATCGCGTCTACCTGTTGCTGGCGGTAAGTACGATAGCGCTTCAAATATTTCAGTCGGCGAACCGCATCATTATAATCCTTAGAAGAAAAAATGAAGGCCAGCATACTGGAAGATGAGCGATCTGCATAGGCATATCGAATGCTCTGTGCATAGTGCATCTTCAGTTGGTTGAGGCGGGTCTGAAGATTAACGACTTCCGTTGTAGAGCTGCGAATAGTGCCGCTGATGGCCTCCATTTCCTCGTTGATATTATCAATGAGACGGAGGCGGGCATTGAGCTTAGCCTGCAACACCCGAAGCTGGCTCATTGTTGCATTCTTATTCTTTTTTGTTTCCGCCAATTGCTCCTGGCTCTCGCGGATAGAAGCAAGGATAGCCGCCCGGCGACGCTCCAAATCCTGCCGGCTTTGCTGGGCATACCCTCCCTTTACCATCAGCAACATCAAAAGCAGGAGGGCAGCAATCCGCATGAATAGAAAAGGGCTTGGACGAAGGCCGCCAAAAGTAGCCATTATGCCTCTTGGCTCCGGTGGCCGGCTAAGGTTTTAGGGAATTGAGGAACTTGCGCACCTCGTATCATTCCGCCCTGCAACCGGCGGCTACAGACCTTCAAAGTATGCTCCATTCCATGACCGGCATCGGCAGGGCAGAAGCCCCAATTGCGGATCGCCGCTTCAGTGTCGAAATCAAGTCCCTGAACGGGAAAAGCCTCGATCTGAACCTGAATAAACTCGCCCCAGCATTGCGCTCTTGGGAGTTGGACCTGCGCCGCTACCTGGCTGCTCGCGTGCTGCGCGGCACCGTGGATCTGACTGTGGCCATCCGCCAGGATACGGGCGCCCAGCCTGCAGGCATCAACAAGGATCTGGCAACATCTTATTTCCAAACGATGCGGGATCTGGCGCAAAGTTTCGGCATCTCCCAGTCTGACCCCGAACTGCTCACAGCCGTTCTGCGCCTGCCGGACGTGATTCAAAGCACCGAAGTAGAGCCTTTGAATGATGAAGACTGGCAAGTCGCACTCCAATTGATAGGCGAGGCCGTGGACAAACTCATGGTGCATCGCCGTACGGAAGGCAGCGCTTTGGAGGCTGATCTCCTCTCGCGCATAGATGCCATCGAAGCGGGTGTTCAAAAAATTCTCCCGCTCGAAGCCGGGCGCATAGACCGCGTGAAGACCCGCATTATGAACAGTCTCCGCGAGAGCAGTGTAGAAAGCAAAGACCCCAACCGCTTCGAGCAGGAGCTGATTTATTATCTCGAAAAAATGGACATCTCGGAAGAGAAAACCCGGCTGGCGCAACACTGCCGCTACTTCCGCGAGGTGGTGGCAAATGAAGAGCTGTCGAAGGGCAAGGTGCTCGCCTTTATTTTGCAGGAAATCGGCAGAGAGATCAATACCCTTGGCGCAAAAGCCAACGAAGCCGGCATCCAGCAGATTGTGGTGAGCATGAAAGACGAACTTGAAAAAGCAAAAGAGCAGGTGCTGAATGTGCTCTGATCCGGCAATGCCTTCGCCACGACAGCCCACAATTTTTTAGCTCGAAAAAAATCATTCAAATAAAAAGTGAGATCAAGGAATCAGGTGGAAAGGCCGACGCCCGACCGGCAACGAGAGGCTGTTGCGCCAACAAGCCACAAACCACTCCATCCGGCTGCAGCCCGCTCCGGCAGCTGCTTTTGGAGTGTGGGTACCGCATCCCTGCTACTTGCTTTTTTGCTGCTTGGCTTGGCAGCCTGCAGGCCTTCGCCGCAATTTCAAAAGACCTATTCCATACCCGGGAATCAGTGGAAGTCGTCCTTTCAGCCCAGCTTTCAATTCGACATTACCGACACTGCCGCCGCCTATCAGTTGTTTCTCCTCATCCGCCATACCGATGCGTATCCCTTTGCCAATATCTGGCTGACGATGGAGAGCCGTGGCCCTTCCGACAATGCTTTTAAAAAGCTGCGTGTAGAAGTGCCGCTCGCGGCTGTGAGCGGGCAATGGCTGGGCCGCGGCATGGGTGAAATCTGGGAGCAGCGCGTACCCATCAATTCGCTGCAATCGCCGGCCTTCTTTCCGCGCGCCGGACGCTACACCGTTCGCCTGACGCAGGACATGCGCCGCGACCCTTTACCTGAAGTGCTCACCGTTGGATTTCGTATCGAAAAGCTGCCACCTTTCAAGCACGAAAAAGAATAATTCAGGCACCCTGAATTGCTCCAAAGCCTTTGCCTCTTGCGCTACACCAGCCTCAATATTATCTACATCCTGCTGCTGCTTTATGCCATTGCAGCGCTGCTGTTTTGGGGCATGAGTCTGCAACGTCAGAGCCGGACGATCTATGAAATTGAGCGTGCCGATCTGCCGCATCAGATAGACAGTGCTACGCAGCCCGGCCTTTTTCAGCAAAAGAAGTCTGAACTGAATCTGCGGCTCAAAAAGCGGCGCAGCCAATACATTGGTGAAGGCAGCACCCTGCTCGTTATTCTGCTGGTAGGCGCAGCGGTTGTTTATACTTCGCTGCAACGCCACATGCGGCTGCAACGCCAGCAGGCCAATTTCATGCTGGCTGTAACTCATGAATTGAAAAGCCCCATTGCCGGTATCAAGCTGAGTGTGCAAACCCTGCAACGCCACAAGCTGGGCGATGAGCAACGGGCGCAGTTACTCACGCGCTGTATTCAGGAAGCCGACCGTCTTTCCGAGCTGTGCAACAACATGCTCGTGGCATCACAGATTGAAGGCAGGCAATACAAGGCGGCGAGTGAAGTGCTATCGCTGGCGGAGATCGCCGACGATGCTGCTGCTGCTTTTGAAGTGCGCCATCCCGGCCGGATTGAAATCAATCAGGACGCTGCCTGCAGGGTGCAGGGCGACCTGCTCTTGCTGCAATTAGCGCTCAATAACCTGCTGGAAAATGCGCTTAAATACACGCCCGAAGGCACGGCGGTTTCACTAAGCGTGTTTGAGCAGGGAGGCCGGGCCATCATTGAAGTGGCCGACAGAGGCGCCGGCATTGCCGACAGTGAAAAGGCAAAGATTTTTCAGAAGTTTTATCGAGTGGGGGATGAGGGAACACGACGCAGCAAAGGCACCGGCCTGGGGCTGTATCTCACCCGCCACATCGTGCAACAACATAAGGGAAAGATCAGCGTGCGGGATAATGAGCCGAGTGGTTCCATCTTTCAAATCAGCCTACCCTGCGTGGGCGATGTGGATGAGCAGGAACTGGCAACAACGGTGTAATCGGCATACTCTCTGGACGCATTGCCTAACCTTGTGCAGCACATGAAGAGGCTTCTTCGGTTCGCTCAAATCATCTACAATATCTACGCGGCGCTCCTATTCCTGGCAGGGCTGATTATTGTCTTTCTGCTGGCTTTGCCAACGGCGCTGGCAGGCACCATTCGCGGGGGCAATTTTATCTATCGCTGTTGCATTGTTTGGGCCGACTGCTGGTATTTCCTCGTCGCAATTCGCCATCAAAACATCGGGGCTTTGCCGCAGGCCGGCGACACCTTCGTTTACGTAGCCAACCACCGCTCGTGGATGGATGCTACCATTGTTCCGAAGGCTTTCAGAGAGCCTTTACGTGCCTTGGCAAAAGCAGAAACTGCACGGATTCCCGTCTTTGGTTTTATCTATCGCAGGGCTGCGGTGATGGTGGATCGCAGTAGCCCGGAAGCGCGCCGCCGTAGTGTGGCAAGGCTAAAGGCAGCGCTGCGCAAAGGCCTTTCCATTCTTGTGTTTCCCGAGGGCACATTCAATGAAAGCAAGGAGCCATTGGCGGAATTCTATGACGGCGCCTTTCGCATTGCAATAGAAACCGAAATGCCTATCAAGCCGGTGCTGTTCCTGGACGCCCATGAGCGGATGCCCTACGGACGCTACTTCTCACTGAATCCCGGCCCTTGCAGGGTACTTTTTTTAGAAGCGATTCCTGTGGCAGGCCTGAAAATTGAAGACCTCAATGTTTTGCGAGAGCAGGTCAGAAGCCGCATGTTGGCTGCCTTGTTGCAGATGCAAACGACAGGGCAGGAAGCCTGAACTTTATGGTCGCTGACTTCCTTAACTCCCAATCGTTTCGATCCATCATCATGAAGAATATTTCGAAGAAAGCCATTGTCTGTATCCTGCTTGTAGGAGCCATTGCCATTAGTGCTTTTGCGCAGCAGCGCGATGCTCAGCATGAAGACGAAGAGCACCCCACCAACCTGAAAGTGCTACCCAAGAATATTTCCTCAGACAGCCTCGATGCATTGATGCACGAATACACCAAGGCGCTGGGTGTGAGATGCGGCTTCTGCCACGCACCATCCGCCTCCAACCCCGATGACCTTGACTTCGCTTCTGATGCGAACGGAAAGAAGAAGGTGGCCCGCTTCATGATTATGATGACCTCTGAAATCAACGACAACTATTTCGCGGAGGCCAATTATGGAAGCAAAGAGAAAATGATAACGTGCAACACCTGCCACCGTGGCGAGAAGCTGCCGCCGCTGCCCCCGGTGGATTCGGCTCGTCTGCATTAGGGTCTCGATTCAGTTTTTTTTCTGAAATATAGATTGGCTTGAAGCCGGGCATGGAAAGCCCGGGCCTTTGCGCCGCAACGCGAATAGTACCTTCGCGCCCGTTATTTTTTGCGATACCACTCATGCCCCGCGACACATCTATCCAATCGGTCCTCATTATTGGCTCCGGCCCCATCGTTATTGGCCAGGCTTGCGAGTTTGACTATTCCGGCTCTCAGGCGGCCCGCTCGCTGCGCGAAGAAGGCATTCGGGTGACGTTGATCAACTCCAATCCGGCGACCATCATGACCGACCAGATTGTGGCGGACAAGGTGTATCTGCTGCCGCTGACTGTGGAGAGCATTGAGCAAATTTTGGAGGAGCAACAGATAGATGCCGTGTTGCCCACGATGGGTGGCCAGACGGCCCTGAACCTTTGTAAGGAATGTGATGAACTGGGTGTGTGGGAACGCAACAATATCCGTCTCATCGGGGTGGACATCAAAGCGATTGACAAGGCGGAAGACCGCGAGAAATTTCGCCTGTGGATGCTCGAATTAGGCGTTCCGGTGGCGAAGGCAGGCACTGCTAACTCACTGTTGGAAGGAAAAGAAATTGCGCAGCAACTGGGTATTCCCATCGTGATTCGGCCGTCGTTTACGCTCGGAGGAACAGGCGGTGGACTCGTCTTCAAAAAGGAGGATTTGGACCCGGCACTGGAGCGCGGCTTGTCGGCATCGCCTATTCACGAAGTGCTGGTGGAGCAGGCTGTGATGGGCTGGAAGGAATTTGAGCTGGAACTCCTGCGCGATGCTGCCGATAATGTGGTTATCATTTGTACGGTTGAAAACTTCGACCCGATGGGTATTCACACCGGCGACTCCATCACAGTGGCGCCGGCCATGACCCTTAGTGATACGGCCTTTCAACTGATGCGCAACACGGCCATTCGCATGATGCGCGATCTGGGAAATTTTGCCGGAGGCTGCAATGTGCAGTTTGCCCTCAACCCCGAAACGGAAGAGATTATCGCCATCGAAATCAATCCGCGCGTTTCCCGCTCATCTGCGCTAGCCTCAAAGGCAACGGGCTATCCCATTGCGAAGATTGCGGCCAAGCTTGCCATCGGCTATACGCTGGATGAATTGAAGAACCCCATCATTCAGGACACGAGTGCCTATTTCGAGCCTGCGCTGGACTACGTGATTGTGAAGATGCCGCGCTGGAATTTCGACAAGTTCAAAGGCGCGGACGACACCCTCGGCTTTCAGATGAAGAGTGTGGGCGAAGTGATGGGCATTGGCCGCAGCTTCCCCGAAGCCTTGCAGAAGGCCTGCCAGAGCTTAGAGAATAACGCCACCGGCCTTTCTCATATCTCGACCGCACGCTTAAAACCGGAAGAGCTGATTGAGACTTTGCGTACCCCAAAATGGGACCGCGTGTTTCGCATTAAAGAAGCATTAGCCGCCGGCATCTCCATCAAAACGCTGCGCGAACTGACCCAGATAGACCGCTGGTTTTTGTATCAAATTCAGGACATCGTCAATCTGGAAAAGAAGATTAGTGCCGTCCGCCACCTGGATGCGCTGAACGCGCCGCTGATGTGGGAAGCCAAGCAAATGGGCTTTTCGGATGAGCAGATTGCAGAGCTTTTGCGTGATTGTTCCGCTGATGAAGTGTATGAGGTACGCAAGAAGCAGGGTGTACTTCGCGTGTATAAGATGGTGGATACCTGCAGCGCTGAGTTTGCAGCCAAGACCCCATATTTCTACAGCACCTTCGAGCGGCCTGCCACCTCCGGCCAAAATGCGACAACGGACGATGATCACGACCTGAATCAGAACGAATCTGTTTCTTCCAAAAGGAAGAAAGTGGTGGTGCTCGGCTCCGGCCCCAACCGGATTGGCCAGGGCATTGAGTTCGACTATTGCTGCACACACGGCCTGCTGGCGCTAAAGGAATGCGGCTATGAATCCATCATGGTGAACTGCAATCCGGAGACGGTGAGCACCGATTTTGATATTGCCGATAAGCTCTACTTCGAGCCGGTGTATTGGGAGCATCTCTGGGAAATCATTGAGCATGAAAAGCCGGATGGAGTCATCGTTCAATTGGGCGGTCAGACCGCGCTGAAGCTGGCCAAACGCCTGCACGAAAAAGGCGTTCGCATCATTGGCACTTCCTTCGATGATATGGACATTGCCGAGGATCGTGGGCGTTTTTCAGACATGCTCAAAGAACTGAATATTCCGTATCCGCAATACGGCACTGCCTACACTACTGATGAAGCCATTGAGGTAGCGAATGAAGTAGGCTATCCCGTGTTGGTGCGCCCCAGCTATGTGCTCGGCGGCCAGCGGATGCGCATCGTCATCAACGATGAAGAACTGGAGAAGAGTGTACTCAGCCTGCTAAAGCACCTGCCGGGAAATAAAATTTTGATTGACCACTTCCTGGACCGTTGTCAGGAGGCTGAGATTGATGCCATCTGCGATGGAGAAGACATCCATATCATGGGTGTGATGGAGCACATCGAGCCGGCCGGTATTCATAGCGGCGACTCACATTCGGTGCTGCCGGTGTTCAATCTCGGCCCGCTGGAAGTGGTTGAGATGGTGGACATCGCACGCAAGATTGCGCTACGGCTCAACATCCGTGGCCTTATCAATATTCAGTATGCTATCAAGGAAGGCAAGGTGTATGTGATAGAAGCGAACCCGCGTGCCTCACGCACCACGCCTTTCATCGCGAAAGCCTATGGCGTTCCCTATCTGAACATCGCCACGCAAATCATGCTCGGCGAGAAGAAGCTGAAGGACT
>JAMIQN010000199.1:0-3465 GCA_035914595.1 Chitinophagaceae bacterium
TCCGCTTGTCCGGCGTCGTTTCCAACTGGAAGAAGTCTTTAAAAGACTGTAGTTGGATGGCGAGTAGGTCCGGAGTGTCTGCCACGTCGCCAATCTTGCCGAAATTGACCCGGCCAGACGCCATTTTTTTGGTGATATTAGCCATAGTATTGCTTGAATCTTTACCGTCGTTTTCCACGATTTTCCCAGCTATTTTTAGTAAGCGCACACAATGCCAAAAGCCTGAAGGTTGGGCCTTAGCCTTCCCTAACAGGCATCAATTTCCGGGTCAGAACTTGCTTACAATAAATAGGTGGTACACGCGCGGGGCTGCAAATATAGGCAGAGCCGCCGGGCATTGCAAAATTTGTTCCAAACGGGCAATGTTAGAAGAAAATAAATTTCTGGGACCTGCAGCGGCAGCCGAGAGCCCTTCTCATCAAAGCAGGCTTTTTCCCCTCCTTTTTTATTGAAATATTTAACGTCTGCGGCGAGCTTGATGAAGCCGAGTTCTACTGGCGGTGCTACTCTACTCATGCACCTTCTCGCCAAAGGCGAAACTGCTAAACGCGCCTACCTTCGCCGCCATCTATGGCTACCACCGACCGCTACGCCCGCCGCGGCGTCAGTGCCCAGAAGGAAGACGTCCACCGTGCTACTGCTGCATTAGACAAAGGCCTTTTCCCAAATGCCTTTTGCAAAGTATATCCCGACTACTGGGGTAATGACCCCGAATGGTGCAACATCATGCACGCCGATGGGGCCGGCACCAAGAGCAGCCTCGCTTATCTCTACTGGCGCGAAACCGGCGACCTCAGCGTCTGGCGCGGTATTGCCGAAGATGCCATCGTCATGAATATTGACGACCTGCTTTGCGTCGGGGCTACAGGGCCTTTCACTTATTCTTCTACCATTGGCCGCAATAAAGGACTGGTGCCCGGGGAGGTCATCTCTGAAATCATCAACGGTACGCAGGCATTTTTCGAACGCCTTTCCAACCACGGATTGCAGGTGCATTTTATGGGTGGCGAAACCGCCGATGTGGGTGATGTGGTGCGCACCGTTATTGTGGATGGCACAATGGCCTGCCGCATGCGTCGCGACCGCCTGGTGACTACCGAAAAAATGTGCCCGGGTGACGTCATCGTAAGCCTGGCTTCCTACGGGCAGGCTACCTATGAAGATGCCTACAATAGCGGCATAGGCAGCAACGGACTCACCTCAGCCCGCCATGAAATCCTGCATCATTCCTACGCAGCGAAGTATCCCGAAAGCATTGACCCTGCCTTGCCCGACGATGTCGTGTATAACGGCCGCTACCATCTTACCGACGCGACAGAGACAGGTTTGGATGTAGGCAAGCTCCTGCTCTCTCCTACCCGCACCTTCGCACCGGTACTCATGGAAGTGCTGGATGCACACTTTGACGACATCCATGGCATCGTCCATTGCAGCGGCGGCGGCCAAACCAAATGCCTGCACTATCTGCCTTCGCCCTTGCGCGTAGTCAAAGACAACCTGCCTGCTATTCCTCCTCTGTTTCACATGATTCAAAAAGCTGCCGGCACGGACTGGCGCGAGATGTATCAGGTCTTCAACATGGGTGCGCGACTTGAAATTTTCTGCCCCGAAGCCAGTGCTGCCTCTATCATTGCCATCGCGAAGAAATGGGGAATCGAAGCCACGCAAAGCGGTCATATCGAAGCATCTGACAAAAAAGAATTAATCCTGAATACACCGTTTGGCACATTCAATTATTAATTGAGAAACGTCCGTCGCTCGTCCTTCAATCTTGGCGCAGGACCATACCTACCAACGCATTTCTGTTACGGCAGCTTTTATCCGTTCCGAAGAAATAACTTCTGAATAGTCTCGTTTCTATTTCATCCAACTATCGCCTTCCATGCGCAACACCCTTAAATTTTTCGCCTTCGTAGCCGCCGGATGCCTCCCTGCTTTTGCCGCAGATGCACAGGATAAAATCTACCTCACAGATGGCTCGCATGTGGATGCCTCGGTGAAGGAGATCACGCCCCGGCAGGTCACCTACACCCTTTGGCACAGCAGCGATGACAACAGGTATTCCGTCTCTCGCCGTGAAGTAATACGCATCATTTTTGAGAATGGTATGGAGCAGGAGTTTCAATCACAGCGCGGCCCGGCTGTACGTACATCATCGGCACCGAAACACAAGACGGAAATGCTGGAATACGGCAAGAATATCTTGAGCTTTTCACCCATGCAGATGACCAACGAAAGCGCTGCAGGGGTGGGCCTGGCATACGAGCGGGTAGCCGACAAGAGAGGATACGTCAGCGTGGTAATACCTGTTGCCATGTCTTTCGTGCAGAACGGCTACTACGATGTCAACAACACGTGGCATACGGATGTCACCGGTTTTACTTCGCTATTCCCGGGCCTCAAATTTTATCCCGCGACCTGCAACCACCGCGTGACATACAGCATCGGACCTGCCTTCGGAATCGGGTTCGGCGACAAGATGGTGGATCGTACAATTTATGACCCCAAGCAGGGCTACTATGTGCGCACGCGCGAAAGGCAATTTGTTTTCAAAGCTGGTTTCATTCTCAATAATGCCCTGAACATTCAAATCTCAGAGGCCCTGTACCTCGGCCTGGAAGGCGGATTGGGCATCTATTATTTCAACAACGAAGACGAGGAGTTTCGGCTTGGCTCCGATGAGCCGATGGTGCAACTGAACTTCCGAATAGGCTATCGTTTCTGATGCCTTGCTACTGCAGTATCTGAGCAATCAGAGTTGTAAGCAAAGGCAAATTCACCCGGTCCAGAGGATGCTGCGTTTGTGGCAGCACCGCCATGGACGCATTGGGCAGCGTACGATAAAGTGCTTCCGTTTCCGACAGGCTAACCATCGCATCGCGGTCGCCAAGCATGATGCGGCAAGGCTGTTGAATTTGTTGCAGATGCTCTGTTTCCAGGCGATGCAGGTGCATGTCTTCAATCATCACTCTGGTTGCCTCCACGACGCGTTGCCAGCCATTGTGCGCATGCAAGCCGGCCAGCACCTGCGCAAAGCGCGGCACTTTTATCTCGATTTTGTCTGCATGAAGCATGGCTGCCTCTCGGGTGCAGCTTTCCTTGGTCCAATCCATCATAGTGGCCAGCGTACACACTGAACGAATGCGAGCAGGCGCATGAAGAGCCAAACGCAGGGCTACAAAGCCACCCATGCTATAGCCAAAAAGGTGGGCGCTTTCTATGCCTCGTTCGTCCATGAAGCGTAGGACATCTTCTTCAAATCGCGACATAGAAAAACCTTCGGTAGGCCAGTCTGCTTGGCCATGACCGGAAAAATCAAGGGCCTCCGATTGGATGCCTCGCTCTGCCAGACCTTGCTGTAGTGGCAATAATGTGGCGGCAGCGCCTAAGGCTCCATGAAGAAGAATCAGCATTGAAAAACGAAGATTGAAGGCTGCGAATATGCAGTAATCCTTGCGCGCATTC
>JAMIQN010000200.1:0-2281 GCA_035914595.1 Chitinophagaceae bacterium
GAAAATGCCATTGATCCACTTACCGCCTTCCACCCCGCGTGTGTTGACAGCCGTGAGCAAGACGATCACTGAAATGCCTACCAGTTGCGCGGCAGTCAGGTGAAAATTGCCAACCGTAGCCAGAATATTATCCTCGCCGAGGGCGGGTGCCAGATAGCCCATAAACTTGGCAAAAGCCACGCCCACAGCCGCTATCGTACCGGTCTGGATGACCGCAAAAAAGGCCCAGCCATACAGGAAGCTCCACATAGGTCCATAAGCTTCGCGCAGATATACATACTGGCCGCCGGCCTTGGGAAACATGCCGCTCAGCTCGCCGTAGGAAAGGGCCGCCGCCAGAGTCAGCAGGCCCGTCAGCACCCAGACTACAATCAGCCAGCCGGCACTGCCTACCGTCCGGCTGATGTCTGCCGACACAATGAAAATGCCGGAACCAATCATGGAGCCTGCCACCAGCAGGGCGCCGTCTATCAGACGAAGGGAACGATGGTATTGCGGGGTCGCCTGGTCCATAAGGGAGCTGTGATTTGAGGGTATGAATCGCGAAACGCGCCTCTCAGGGCGCGTTTCCAATTAGCCGGGGGTCAAGATAATGCTATTTGGTTTTCGTCTCTGCCTTCGCCCGCTCATTCATTCCCTTAATCACATCCTGCGTGATGTTGAGCGCCTTATTTGCAAACAGAATTTGCGGATTGCTTTGCGAGTAGGAAAGCACATAATCAAAATGGTGCTCTTTGGTGTATTGCTGCAGAAAGGAGTCCATGTCGCTATGCAGCTTTTGATTGAATGCTTCCAGCTTGTCCTGAAACTGCGTGCTCATGGCTGTGCGGCGGGTTTCCAGGCTTTGCTGCATCTGCGTGAGCCGCTTTTCGGCGGCCTCTGCCTCACTGCGCGTGAGGGTGCCTTCCTGTTGTTTACGCATCACGCTTGCATAATCTGCCTGCATCTGCTGGGCCGAGCGCTGCAATTCATTTTCCATAGCCTCCTGCTGCGCTTTAAACTCATCCTTCTTCTTTTTAAGGCTCTCATAATGAGCTTCAAAACTGTCAATATCCACGTAAGCGATGCGTACGCCGCCCACCCGGGAAGCTGTGTCTGCGGGAGAGGTTGTGCCGGTCGTGCCGGTGGCCTGCCTGTTGCAGGAAATGGTTGAAAAAGCAAGGGTGCCCGCCGCAAAGGCAAGCGTAGCAGCTATCTGAAGGCGATTCATAAAAGAGTGTGAAGGCCGCAAAAATAGCCGTCCCGATTTTCGCGCCCTTGTGAAGGCGGTGATAAAATGCCTGCCTCTTTTTGCCGGAGGCCGCCAATTCATCACCAAAAACGAAGCTGCAAAGACAAGAGTCCGTCGGTGCAGAATATGGAAAGCATGACGCCGCTGTGCACCCGCCATTTTGCATAATGTTCCGGCAGATTTTCAATCCGTTTACAATCCTTTCCAATTACCTGAAAAGCAATGCCGGCGCGGCCTGAAGCTGCTCGTCTGTAAGGCTATTGTTAAGGTAGTTTTGAATAAGCGAATTGCCCTTCTCGTTGGGTTGGAATCCGTTCCGCAAGCATGTAGGTTTGGTCACACAGCACCGCCATCATGTCCACCCGCTTCCTTCATTTCAGCGTCCTCATCAGTCTGGGTCTGTGCCTGACGGGAGGCCTGCGCGCTGCGGCAGAGGGCACCGGCGAAGCGAGTGTCAGTGCCACGATCGTTACGCCCATGACGATTGCACAATCCGGTGGTTCGATGGTGTTTGGAGGAGAGGCCTTAGCTGCTGCTGCCTCTGTCTCGCTGTTGCCTCCGCGCTTGGTTCGGGGTGATGAAAACAGCCACGATGTAAGTGCTGAGTTTTCCATTACCGGCAGTCCCGACTATGCCTATAGCGTTTCCGTTCCGGCTTATGTAACGCTGGTGTAGGACGACCGCGTCATTACGGTGGCCACCCAGACACAGACGGGCGCCAATGGAGGCCGACTTTCCGTGCTTGGCACTGCATCGGTTCGGGTGGAAGGCGCTATCGTTGCCACGACCTTTTCAGAAGGGGCATCGGAGCAGGCGCGTAAGGCCCGGCAGGCCATTGCCGGCGAGGATGATGAGGACGAGGACACTTATGTGCCCAACAGCCTCCCGATTATCATCAACAATAACTGAAGCAATCAGCAGGCTTTGCGCCCGGCCTTTCGGCAGGGGCAGCAGAGGCAATTTGCACGGCTGCCTGAGCACAATGAAAAACGCCGGGCTCACCGCAATCTGATGAACCCGGCGTTGAAATGCTACGCAAGCCTACTCCAC
>JAMIQN010000201.1:0-1743 GCA_035914595.1 Chitinophagaceae bacterium
GATGGAGTTGCCCGTGACCGAAGGCGACTATGTGTCGGAAGGCAGCCTGATTATGAAATTGGCTGATCTGTCGCGCGTGTGGGTGGAAGCGCAGGTGTATGCCTCGCAAGCCCCGACCCTTCATGAGGGTGCGGAGGTGAATATTGAATTTCCTAGCCTGCCCGGTGTGACGATGCAAGGCAGGGTTTCGTTCGTGAGTCCGGAGGTATTGCCGGATAGTCGCATCGCTTTGGTTCGCGTGGAAGTGCCCAACCCGAAAGGTCTGCTCAGCCCGGGCATGGCAGCTTACGTCATCGCGAAAACGGCGCCACAGGAAGGCCTTGTGCTACCCTCCAATGCTGTGATTCGGGATGCGGGGAAGAGCATTGTCTGGGTGCGCACGGCAAAAGAGACTTTTCAATGGCGGGAAGTGACGACCGGCGCCGAAAGCAATCAGCAGGTGGCCATCCTTTCCGGGCTGCATGAAGGTGATGTCGTCGTGGTGAGTGGCGCCTATTTATTGAACAGCGAATACCTCCTCAAGAAAGGCCATTCTGAAGAGCATGCTCATTAGAAGGGATGGGATGACGCTTTCATGAAAATGCGTTTCTCCGACCTTCGGTTTGGATGCCGGCCGGTTCTTTGATGAATGGCGGCACGACTGCAATCATGAAGAAGACCATCATTGTGACCGGTGCTGCCGGCAATCTGGGCAAGGCCGTCGTTCAGAAATTTCTCGAAAAAGATTATCACGTCGTAGCGGTGCAGCGCAGGAAGGAAGCTTCCGATTCAGCACTACAGGACCATCTGGAAACGCTGGAGCTGGATCTCCTCAACGAAGCCGCGTGTGAACAGGCAATTGCCAGGCTCATAGAGGCACATCAGCAGATTGACGTGGCTGTGTTGACTGCCGGCGGCTTTGCAATGGGCAATATTGAAAGCACCGGAACAGAGGCGCTGCAGCAACAATACCAACTCAATTTCGAGACGGCCTATCACATCGTTCGCCCGGTATTTCGCCGGATGATGGAGCGGCAGGAAGGGTGCATTTTTCTGATTGGCTCCCGTGCCGGCCAGGATGTGTCGCAAGCCAAGGGTGTTCTCGCTTACGCGCTTTCCAAATCATTGCTGTTTCGCCTCGCCGAAGCACTGAATGCCGAAGCAAAACATACGAATGTGGTGGTCAGTGTGGTGGTGCCAAGCATCATTGACACCCCGCAAAACCGGGCAGCCATGCCGGATGCAGATTTCAGTAAATGGGTGCCTGCAGCGCACATCGCGGACGTTATCCATTTTTATACGGAAAGCCCGGCAGGACTCATTCGCGAGCCGGTCATCAAGGTCTATAATCGCTCCTGAAAGCGTCTGTAATCATGATTCAAACGCCCTGGAATCTTCTTCTGATTTGAGGTTTTAATTGCCACTGACCAACACCTTGCGACTCTTCACGCCGGCATCGGTCCGCAGACTGACCACGTAGATTCCGGGTGCGGCAGCAAATGAAATTTCATGACGGCCCTTGCCTTGCAATTGTTGCCGTATCACGGTCTGTCCTGTTGCATTCACGACTACAAGGCTGCCCTCGTTTTCGTGCATATCCAACACCAGATTGTGGCCCTGCATAAAGGTGATGAGCTGCTCCTGCCCCGGTATTTCGGGATGGGCTTCTCTTGAAAAAAGCAGATAAAAACGGTTGTTGAAATCGCCTTTTTGAAGCTGCACCCTGTATTCAGGCTCCTGCTCCAGATTTTGAATTACACCACT
>JAMIQN010000202.1:0-8528 GCA_035914595.1 Chitinophagaceae bacterium
TATTTTTTTTTAATGGCGGCAAAGTTAGATGAAAGCTTAGGCGCCTCCGGCAAATTGCCGTTTGAATTCGGCTGGAACCCTACAGACTCAAAGTGCGGTAACCTGGTATTCCAAAACCCCTTTACAGAACCAAACGAATCGGTTGGCTGCCAAGGCCTCTTTATTCTGCCATTGAAAAGCAGCGCAATGCTCAAACAAATAACGACGGGAAGTAAGTGTTTGTTAATGCGCGCGCATCGCGTAAGCGAACCCTGCTGGTTTTCGTTCGACTTTTAACTGCTAATAAGGCTAGAGTTCCTGATGGATGACAAGCTGGTTTTCTCCGCTTACTTGATATACCCCAATATCTTCAGCATACTCTGCGCGCTTTGCTCCTTCGCATAGAGCCAGTCTTCGAGGTTGCCGTTCTTGTCATACTCCACCACCACATGCTTGGGCGAAGGAATCATACAATGCTTGATGCCTCCATATCCGGCTATCTGATCCTGATAAGCGCCGGTATGAAAGAAACCGATGTAGAGCGGCTCCGCATTAGGCCCTTTATCAATCTTGGGAAGGAATACTGCGTTGATATGCTCCTCTGAGGTATAAAAATCGTGACTGTCGCAGGTGAGGCCGCCGAGGTGTACTTCCTGGTACTCGCGGTCCCAGCCATTGATGGGAAGCAGGAGAAATTTTTCACCAATGCCCCAGGTATCCGGCAGGGTCGTGATGAAGCTGGAGTCTATCATGTACCAGGTTTCGCGGTCGTTCTGCTGCTTCTCGTTCAGGATGCCATAGATGACGGCACCGGCCTCGCCCACTGTGTAGGAGCCAAACTCGGTGTAGATATCCGGCACATCCACCTTCGCCTTCTTACACACTTTTTTGATCGTGCTGATGATCTCATTGGCCATGTAGGAATAGTCGTAGTCAAAAGCGAGGGAATGCTTGATGGGGAAGCCGCCGCCGATGTTGAGACCCGTTAGCTCGGGGCAGATTTTTTTGAGCTGGCAATAGAGGTTGAGCACCTTGTTCAGTTCGCTCCAATAGTAGATATCATCCTTGATGCCCTTATTCATGAAGAAGTGGAGCATCTTCAGTTGAAAGCGGTTATTGCCTTTGATCTTGTCCACATAAAACTCCAGCACGTCCTTCACCTTAATGCCCAATCGCGAGGTGTAGAAGTCGAACGTAGGCTCTTCTTCTGTGGCGATGCGAATGCCGATGCTGACAGGGTCTTTCGAGCGGATACTCTTCTTGTAATCCTCAAACTCCGGAATATTATCCAGCACCGGAATCACATTCTTGAAGCCCGAGTTGATCAGGCCGGCGATGTTTTTGGTGTACTGCCGCGTCTTAAACCCGTTGCAGATAATCGTGATGTCCTTGTTGATTTTCCTGCGTTTGAGCAACATCTTGATCAGCTCAATATCGTAGGCAAAAGAGGTCTCCAGATGCACGCCCTGCTTCAGAGTCTCTTCTACGATGAACGAGAAGTGAGAGCTCTTGGTACAGTAGCAATAGAAGTACTTGCCATCATAGCGGTGCTTCTTGATTGCATCATTGAAAAGCTTCTTGGCTTTGGCCACCTGCATCCCGATTTTGGGCAGGAAAGTCAGCTTGAAAGGCGTCCCGTACTTGTCTATGAGTTTGCGGATGTCCAGCCCATTGAAAAGGAGATGTTGCTCCTCGTTTACGTCGAAACCTTCCTGAGGAAAATCAAAGGTTTGCTTGACGAGATCGGTGTAGGTATTGTTCATTGTAGCGCTCGCCGGCGGCTGAAAAAAGCTTTCGATACAAAAATTCGCGCCAAAAGTAATTGTCAGAAGGCGTTTTCATTAGGCCTGTCAGGAAAGCTGCAACTTCGCGCTCCTTCCCATGAAAAAAGCCCTGCTCGCCATGCATGCCGCCGTCTTGCTTTGGGGCTTTACGGGGGTGCTCGGCCGAGCCATCACCATGGACTTCCCCATGCTCGTCTGGTGGCGCATGTTACTGACAGGCTTCTTCGTGGCTATCATCATTTCCTGGCGGAAAAATTGGCGGGCTGTAGTGCCCAAAGACCGCGGACGCCTCATCCTGATCGGCCTGCTGATGGCGATTCATTGGGTGGCCTTTTATGGCGCCATCAAGTTTGCCAACGCATCCATCGCGCTCATCTGCCTGTCCACCGCTTCCATCTTCACTTCCCTGTTCGATCCTTTCGTCAATGGCAGCCGCTGGGATATTCGGGAGCTTGGCTATGGACTGCTTGCCATCAGTGGCGTGGCCGTCATTTATCTGCTCGACGGACATACCCATCCCGGCAGTGGCAGCAATCGCGAAACAGGTATCATCCTGGGCGTTACGGCAGCCATTATCAGCTCCATTTTCACGATTCTCAACAAGAGCATTGCTTCTAAATACCCCGCGCGCCTGATGGTGTTTTGGGAGATGAGCAGTGGCTGGGTCTTCATCACGCTTGCGCTGGCGGCCATCCTCGCTGCCGGTGGCGAACGCTGGCTCCTGAATCCGGAACACACCGCCCTGCAATACCTGCCCAGGGATGGCTGGGACTGGCTATGGGTGATCCTGCTCGCCCTGTGCTGCACGGTGTGGGCACAAAGCCTGGCGCTAACGGCATTGAAGCGTTTGAGCGCTTTCACCTCCACCCTTAGCGTAAACCTGGAGCCGGTATATGGCATCCTGCTCGCCTTTCTGATTTTTAAAGAGAATAAGGAACTGGGAGCAGGATTCTACCTCGGCGTAGGATTGATTGTGCTGTCGGTGGCGCTGCAGATGTTGCAGATGCTGCGAGGGAGGAGGAAGAAAGCGTTGGGGTGAGGAGACATCGTTCGTCGTTCGTCTTTCGTCTTTCGTCGTTCGTCCTTCGTCGTTCGTCTATAAGTGGCGCGGGGCTTGGGCCGGCTTGGCAGGGGAAGCCTCATCAATATCTTTGCCCATATGCTGCCACAATCCTCTGCTTCCCGCATGTCGTTTGAAGAGTTTAAGTCTGAAGCCCTGCATGATTTCCATCTGGCAATAGCCTCCCGTGAAGCCTCGCTGATTGGCCGGCGGGAGGTGCTCACCGGCAAGGCCAAGTTTGGCATTTTCGGTGATGGTAAAGAGCTGGCTCAGATTGCAGCAGCAAAGTGCATGCAGCCCGGCGATATCCGTAGCGGCTACTATCGCGACCAGACGCTGATGTTCGCCACGGGCATGAGCGATATCGAAAAGTTCTTTGCACAGCTTTATGCCAACCCCGACCTGGACCAGGAGCCTGCCACCGGCGGCCGCATGATGAATGGCCACTACGGCACCCGCTGGCTGGATGAACAGGGCGACTGGAAAGACCTCACAAAAGCACCTCAGTCCAGCTCCGATATTTCCCCTACTGCCGGCCAGATGGTGCGTGCGCTGGGCCTGGCTCAGGCCAGCAAGATGTACCGCAATGTGGACGTCCTGCGGCAGGGCTTCGAGAAGTTTTCAAACCAAGGCAACGAAGTGGTGTTTTGCACCATCGGCGATGCGTCCACGAGTGAAGGCCTGTTCTGGGAAACGGTCAATGCTGCAGGCGTGCTGCAGGTTCCACTGGCCATTTTCGTTTGGGATGATGGCTACGGCATCTCGGTGCCGCGTCGCTACCAGACCACCAAGAACAGCATCAGCGAAGCCCTTTCCGGCATGCAATGGACCGAAGGCAGCGGCGGGCTTCAGATATACCGGGTCAAAGGCTGGGACTATGCAGCCCTGGTAAGCACCTTCCAGGAAGGCATTGCCCGCATCCGCGAAACACATACGCCTGCCATCTTCCACGTTCAGGACGTAACGCAGCCGCAGGGGCACTCCACCTCCGGCAGCCATGAGCGCTATAAGAGCAAGGAGCGCCTGGACTGGGAAAAAGAATTTGACTGTATCGCCAAGATGCGCGAGTTCCTGCTTCAAAATGCGGTGGCCACGGAAGAGGAAATTGCCAAAATTGAAGAGGAAGCAAAGGAGGAGGCACGGGCTGCCAAAACCCGCGCCTGGGAAGGCTTTATCACACCCATCCGCGAGCAAGTGGCACAGGTGGGCAAGCTTGCCCAACAACTCGTGTACGAAGGCGGCGAACAGGCCGAAAAAATTGCAGGCCTCACCCAACAACTCAGCGCCATTCGCGAGCCAATTCGCAAAGATGTCATGCAGACTATGCAGCGTATGCTCAGCCTCGGCGGACAAAGCCCGGCGGCACGAAGCCTACGCAATTATTACGAAACGCTGCTGGCGGAAAATGGCGAAAAGTTCAATGGTAACCTCTACTCTACTTCGCCGAAGAGCGCGATGAAAGTGCCTGAGGTGCCTGCCGTTTTTGAAGGTGATGCTCAGCTCAACGGCTATGAGATTCTGAACAAATTCTTCGATCAGCTTTTTGCTTCCAATCCTTCCGTGCTGGCTTTTGGCGAAGACCTTGGCAAAATCGGCGACGTGAATCAGGGCTTTGCCGGCCTTCAGGATAAGTATGGCGCCCTGCGCATTTCCGACACGGGCATTCGCGAAGCAACTATTATCGGGCAGGGACTGGGCATGGCCATGCGTGGCCTTCGCCCCATTGCCGAAATCCAATACCTCGACTACCTGCTGTATGGTTTGCAGCCCCTGAGCGATGATGTGGCTACCATGCAATACCGCACGCGGGGCGGCCAGAAATGTCCGCTGATTGTGCGCACCCGGGGCCACCGTCTGGAGGGCATCTGGCATAGCGGCTCGCCCATGGGGATGATCCTGAATGCGCTTCGGGGCATGTACCTCTGCGTGCCGCGCAACATGACGCAGGCGGCAGGCATGTACAATACGCTGCTGCAAAGCGACGAGCCGGGATTGGTGATTGAATGCCTCAACGGCTATCGGCTGAAAGAGCGCGTGCCGGTCAATCTGGATCGGTTCACCGTGCCGTTTGGGGTGCCCGAAGTATTGCAGGAAGGCGAAGACATCACCATCGTTTCCTATGGTTCCACACTTCGCGTGATTGAGGAAAGCATCACAAATTATCTGGCGCCGCAGGGCATCAGTGTCGAGCTGATAGACGTGCGCACCCTGCTGCCTTTTGACGTGAATAGCCTCATCCTGCAGAGCCTCAAAAAGACAGGGCGCATCTTGTTTGTGGATGAAGATGTGCCGGGCGGAGCAAGCGCCTACATGTTCCAGCAGGTGATTGAAGGGCAGGGCGGCTATCGCTGGCTGGATGCCGCGCCACGCACGCTTTCCTCAAAGGCACACCGACCTGCTTATGCCACCGATGGCGACTATTTCAGCAAGCCCAATGCGGAAGAAATTGCACAGGTAGTGGAGCAGATGGCAGCCGAATAAACTGCCGGTGCCGGCCTTCTAAAAAGACTGCTAAAAACAAAAGTTGCCTCGGCCTTCCGGGGCAATTTTCTTTTGAAAAAAGGTTGCCTGAGTTGGCTCAAAAGCGGGCTTGCACGTTGCAATTTTTCGTGCTTGCAACACACTTCAAAAGGCGATTGGAGCATGAAATGCTGGGCATTGCACTGCCCGGTTGAGAAGCTGTGCTTTCCTAAAATTTTAGAAAGCAGATAGGTGTCGTGGCATAGGTTTTACCGGGCCTGCTCTTCCAAAGAAATTTCAGAATTGACCAAACCATTCTCTTGAATCAGCGGTCTTTATAGAACGAATGCATGATGAAGAGGCGCCTGTTTCATCATGCAGGAAGGGTATGGGTCCCTCAGCTTTTTGACATCAAAAAATCACCGCAAGAGCAATGAAACGACTCCCCAAAATCCATCGTGTTTTTCGTTGGGCGCTCGCACCCGCGATCTTCCTCTTTTTCGCAGGCAATCCTTTTTCTACTGAAGCGCAAACGGCAGTTACCTGCCCGCCGAACATAGACTTTGCCTTTGCCAATTTTATGCACTGGTCCTGCTATACCTCTGCCATTATCCCGAGTTCGCCACCGAACATTTACCCTTGGACGCTTACCGGCCCGATCGGTGGTATTGCCCCTACCGGTGTCCCGGCGACACCTAATGGTTCCCACCATGCCATCACCACAGGCACGAGCACGGATCCTTATGGTGGTTTCCCGATTGTAGCACCAAGCGGAGGCCTCGCATCTGTGCGTGTGGGTAATGAGGATATCAATTATGGTGCGGACATGATTCGCTATTCCATCCACGTGCCGCCCGGCTTCAACAACTATTCGTTCAACTTCAAGTATGCCGTCGTGTTTGAAGACCCTGCCGGCCACACGCCTGCTGAAAAGCCTCGCTTCATGGTCACAGGCTACGACTCTGCCACGGGTATGCCTATCCCTTGCGCCACACAATTATTCGTTGCAAACTCAGGCCTTCCCGGCTTTACGCAAGTGTCCGGAACGGATGTGCTTTACCTGCCTTGGACAACAGGTAACCTGAACCTTTCCGGCATGGGTGGGAAGACCGTGATTGTGGAGGTTACTGCGATGGACTGCGGCTTGGGAGGCCACTTCGGTTATGGCTATTTTGACGTTATCTCCTGCGGTCAGTTCAATGCCACCATCAGCAATTGCGACCTGAAGGGCGGTACCGTAACCCTCACTGGCCCTCCGGGCTATAAGAAGTATGAGTGGTTTGATCAGACTTTCAGTACCCGCCTCAATAGCGCCCCTTATGCCAATCAGAGTGTGACGGTGCCCGTGCCTCCTAACTGCCAGTACTATAATCTGGTCCTCACTCCCTACAATCAGAATGGCTGCCCGGACACCATCCGCACGGCTACTTTCTGCGACTTTACCATTAACGCTACGCCCGATTCTGTCTGCAATACCCTCGGCAAACCCATCCAACTGAACACTACCCTCAATGCGCCGGGTGGTGGCACTTTCACTTATCAATGGACCGGCGATACCACGCTTTCCAGCTATGTCATCCCGAATCCTGTTGCCTCTCCGCGCTCGTCTGGGTATTATGTTGTCACGGTAACGGACACCAATAACTGTTATCGGCAGGATACCGTAAGGGTTGAAAATCCAGGCTTCCATGTGGACCTCGGGCCTGACCCGACTACCTGTCTCGGCACGCCGATTACGATGAATCCCACGGTCACTCCCGCCAATGCTCCGGGCTATGTCTTCACCTGGATCCCGGGGGCCGGCCTCTCTGATTCTACTATCCTCAAGCCTGTTTATACTCCGGCTTCGGTGGGTTCTGTGCAGTTTGTCCTGCGTCTGGATTCGGGCATCTGCGCTACGTCTGACACCTTTAGTGTGCGCACTTTGCCCAATACTTTCTTAGTTACGGACACGGCCGCCTGCGAGAAGGATTCGATCGTGCTTCATGCGGATGGCGTGAGCGATTTCAAGTATTCCTGGAGCTATTCAGGGCCTACGCCCGGCTTTGGCAGGGTCTTGCATTTCATCCCGCCGGCTACCGATGGGCCTACACCCGGCTTTAAGGCCGATACGACACGCACCTTCACGGTCACCGCTTCTTACCCCACTTGTCCGGATATGGTCAAGCAGTTTACCGTTCGGGTAGAACCCCGACCCAAGGTGAATATCATTGAGCCCACTATCTACAAGTGCATGAATCACCCCGTCTATGTCACGGCGCATGTGAATCCTTTCTGGTTTAATCAGTATCGCTATTTCTGGAGGCCAAACAGCCATCTGGATCATCTCGACCAGCCGATTGTGCAGTATGCCGGGGATGTGGATACAACGCTGCTCGTTGTCGTCGCTACACCGCTGGGCTGTGCCGGTGCTGATTCGGTCCGCATCAGGGTCTATCCGAATAAGTTCGCGACTCTTGCCCCGATTGACCCGGGTATCTGCCCGAGGGATACCGTCCTGTTTACCGCTTCGGGGGCTAAAACCTATCGCTGGGAGCCGCCTCTGTATCTGAGTGACACCTCTTCCAGTGTCGTCACTTCCAAGCCGATTACTACAACTACTTACACCCTCTATGCCACGGATGATCATGGCTGCGTGGACACCCTCCAAACTACCGTTACCGTCAATCCTGAGGCTACGGTCTCGCTGCCTGATACGGTGGTCCTTTATCCCGGACAGTCTTATCAACTCAATCCGCTCGGTAATCTGCTTTATTATTCCTGGTTCCCGACGCTTGGGTTGTCGCCCAGTGCTTCCGTCTCTAACCCCGTAGCCAGCCCAACGGTTAATACCCGCTATTACCTCAATGGCTCTACAGAAGCCGGTTGCAAGGCCAGCGATTCTATCTATGTCCTCGTCCATCAGGAAAGCGCTATTGACCTGCCTAATGCCTTCTCTCCGGGTTCGGAACCCAATCCTGTCTTCCGCGTCCTGCACATGGGAACGGCTACCCTGAAGAGCTTCAGAATCTATAACCGCTGGGGCGTCAAAATGTTCGAAACCTCCGACATCAATCAGGGATGGGATGGCACTTTCAATGGTATCCCACAACCTATGGGCGTCTATGTCTATACCGTAGAAGCTGTCTCTAACTCCGGTAAACCTTTCTCGAAACAGGGTAACGTAACGCTGCTCCGATAAGCCCGGATTGCCTCATCAAAAAAGCCCCCGAAATTTCTCGGGGGCTTTTTTTTAGGACGGTGCA
>JAMIQN010000203.1:0-11203 GCA_035914595.1 Chitinophagaceae bacterium
GGAAATATCCTGCTGTCGCAATTGTGCCACCTGGTCTTCCATCAGTGCGATTAGCGGCGACACTACAAGGCAACAGCCCTGTAACGCAATAGGAGGAAGCTGATAGCACAGGCTCTTTCCGCCACCCGTGGGTAGCAGCGCCAGTGCATCGTTACCCTCCAAAACAGACTGGATGATTTCTTCCTGTAAAGGGCGGAAATCGTCATAGCCCCAATGCTTTTTTAGCAAGGTCCGAAGCGGAAAGGATGCCATGCGTCAGGGTGCAAAAACGGGTTTTAGCGCATCCGACCATAAGGCTTTTTTAGCCGCCTGATCCTGCTCGAGCTGCTGCAGCGAATGCGACAGGATGATACGTCTGCCACCAAATTCTGCAGGCTTGTAGAAAGGAAGAATGGCTTGAATGGAAAGCTCCGGAGGAAAAATTCCCAGCAGCAGGACGATCGGAGCAATACCTGCCCGAAGCAGGCAAGTCCAGGAGCAGGAACTGCCTTCTTCCCATTGCAGGAGCTCGTAATCCTCGGGGCTGAGATGGCAGGCCGCCATCATTCGCGATAGAGTTGTTTCAGCAGTACTACCCTGCGGGATAGGCCTGCTTAGTATGAGCAGGCGTTTGGAAGTGCTGTCGGGCAGAGGCGGGCAATCCCATTGTGCATCGGTTGTGGCAGGAATGAGGTCAATGGAATAGAGATGCATCGTAACAAGCGAAGTGAACCGTGGATTTCAAGCGAAAAAGTGCCCACCTGAAAAGTCGTTTCTTTGCGCGAATTTATTAAGGCGACGCCTTGCAAATATTGAGTTATGGAAACGACAAGCACTACGGAAATCATCGTTAGAAAGACACCTCATAGCCGCATTGCAGAGCTGGATGCAGCGCATATCAATTTTGGTAAGCTCTACTCCGACCACATGCTCGTGGCCAACTATGAAAACGGTGCATGGAAGACGCCTGAGATTCTTCCTTTCGGCCCCTTGTCACTATCCCCTGCTACTACCTTCATCCACTATGGCCAGGCCATTTTTGAAGGCATCAAAGCGTATCGTGATCCCAACGGCCATCCCATCATCTTCCGCCCGTATGACAACTGGCGCCGCTTCAACCGCAGTGCGGCACGGATGGCAATGCCGGCCGTTCCTGAGTCCATTTTTATGGAAGGCCTGCGTCGCCTTGTGGATCTGGACCGCGACTGGGTGCCCAATGGTGATGGAACATCGCTGTACCTGCGCCCATTCATGATGGCAACCGACGAGTTTATTGGTGTGCGGCCCGCGACAAGTTTCAAATTCATGATCATCACATCGCCGGCAGGCCCCTACTATAGCAAGCCGGTGAGTATCTACGTTCAGGACAAATACGTCCGGGCATTTCATGGCGGCACAGGCTTCGCCAAGAATGCGGGAAACTATGGCGCCAGCATGCTGCCGACACAGGAAGTGCGTGAAATGGGCTATGACCAAATCCTGTGGACGGATGGTATTCATCACCGCTTTGTGCAGGAGATAGGCACGATGAATGTCTTTTTCAAACTGGGCGATACGGTGGTGACACCGGACCTGAGCGATACTATTCTGGAGGGCGTTACCCGCGACAGCATCCTGACTTTGCTTCGCGAAAAAGGCATCAAGGTTGAGGAGCGCCCCTTGCCGATTGAAGAAATTGAAGCCTGCTACTCGCGCGGTGAATTGAAGGAAGCCTTTGGTGCCGGAACAGCGGCTTCACTGGCTCCCATCGCCGACCTTACCTACCGCGACGTGAAGATGGAATTGCCGCCGGTGGAATCTTGGGAAGTAGCCAACTGGCTGATTCTTGAGCTTGCTGAAATCCGCTACGGCCGTAAGGAGGACAAGCACGGCTGGCTGTTCCGTATCTAACGCTACTGCTGAGCATACACCTCTGCGGGCAGGCCTCGTCAATAATCATCGGTGCGCTTTCTGGAAAAATTCCTGATTGCCTTCGCAATAATCGGAGTCGCCGTGTGGATACAACATGCAGGAACCACGCCTGTATTGATGTTGCTTGGCACACAGGCATTGGCCATTTACTATTTGGTAGTGTTTCCTTTTCGCAAGTTTGATTCGCCTGAAGGTTCACGGGTGAGGTGGTGGCAAGTCATGATTCGCATCCTGAGCGGGCTGATCCTTGCGCTTGCCTTGCATGCGCTTGCCCTGTTTGCCTTAGGCTGGATAGAACGGCGTGACCTGTTGGGAAATGCCTGCGTATTACTTGCGTTGTTGTGCCTTGCGCAAGGGGGGAATTATTTTTTTAACCGCCGCCAGTTCTCATTTGAAGCAGCTCTACGTGCGTTGCTTATGCTGCTGGTGATTGTGCCGATTGTGTTGTGGGGGTATCCTTTGCATTTTGCATGGGACTAAGCGTAATTTTTGTTTAAAACCTTTGAGGAAAAGTGTTGCGTGAAACTTTCTAAACCGGTTTGGCAACGATTTTGCGAAATTGAAAAAGCAGGGGAGCTAAACCTTGCCGTTGCCGGCCGTTCCTTTATCTACCACCCGTAATCTATTTACTGCATGCCCCTCGTCAGGCAAAGCATTTTGCTAGGCCCTCATCGTCCCGATTTGATACGCGAGGAAACACTCGCCGATATTTTTCGTGAAACCGCCGACAGGCTGCCTGACAAGCTAGCACTGGTATTTGGCAGACAAACACTGACCTATTCCGAGCTGGACACCTGGAGTGATGCAGTAGCTGCCTACTTGCAATCGAAGGGAATCGGAGCAGGGTGCCATGTGGGCATTTGGTGGCCTCGTGGCCTGGCATTGCACGCCGCTATTCTGGGCATCGTAAAAAGTGGGGCAGCCTATGTCCCGCTTGACCGGGAAATGCCGGCCGATCGTGTGCTGACGGTGATGGAAGAAGTCAAGGCAGACGCGCTGATTGCCGACACGCAGATTGCTGCAACCTGTCCGGTTTGGGAGGTCCCGTCGCAGCCTGCAAAAGACAAGGAGGCGGCACACAGGCTACGCAATGAGGTACTGGTGAAATGCAAATCCAATGGAGCCTCTCATGCCTATGTGCTCTACACTTCGGGCTCCACTGGCAAGCCCAAAGGCATCCCGATTTCGCAAGGAAATATCTGCCACCTCGTGCGCTCAGAGCAGTCGGTGATTGGCATTCGCGAAACCGACCGCGTCTATCAGGGCTTCTCGATTTCCTTCGACATGTGGTGCGAGGAAACCTGGATTTCCTTTCATGCCGGAGCCACCCTGTTTGTGGCAGATACTGCTACCGCAAAGAGCGTGGATGAATTGGCGGAAGTACTCCGCAATTGGCAAATAACCGTGCTTCATGCCGTGCCCTCATTGCTCGCAGTGATGGAAGGAGAAGTGCCGCTCCTGCGCATCATCAACGCGGGCGGAGAGGCCTGCACACCGCAGGTATTGAATCGCTGGGCCAAAGACGGTCGCACCTTCTACAACAGCTACGGCCCTACGGAAACGACCGTCACCTCCACAATGATTCCGCTACGGCCCGGAGACCCGATCACTATTGGCGATCCCCTACCGAATTACAATCTCGCCGTAGTGGATGAATCTGGAAATATTCTGCCCGCAGGGCAAAGAGGGGAACTGGTCATTTCCGGGCCGGGCCTCAGCGAGGGCTATGTCAATCGCCCGCTCCTGACTGCTCAGAAGTTCGTAGAAAAAGCAGCCTCCATGCAGGATTTCCCGGGCGAACGCATTTATCGGACCGGAGATGCTGTAGTGATCACGCCGGAAGGGAAAGTGGATTTTCAGGGCCGAATTGATGACCAGATCAAGCTGCGCGGTTATCGAATTGAGTTGGGCGAAATCGAAGTACAGTTGAATGCCATTGAAGGCGTGGCCTCTGCGGCCGTTGCCGTCAAGAAAGATGGTACCGACCAGGATACGCTGGTGGGCTATGTGGTCATGAATGAAGAAACGCACTTTGACGAAGCGGAAATGCGTGTTACTCTGGCCAAGGCGTTGCCTTCCTACATGGTGCCGGCACTGATTGTTCCATTGTTTTCAATGCCGCGTCTGCCAAGCGGCAAGATTGACCGGAAGTCATTGCCTGTGCCGGATTCCTTGCTGCTGGTGGATTCCAGTGAAAAAGAAGACGAGCCGATAGACCTGAATGCAAACGTTGAAACAAGGCTGCTGCAGCTTCTTCGGAAGGTTTTTCCCGGCCGCGAGATTGGCATAGATCAGGACTTTTTTGATGACCTCGGTGGCCATTCATTGCTGGCTGCTGTGGTCGTTTCGCGCCTGCGCAAGGAAGCGGGGCTGGCACAGGCTTCCCTCAAGGATATCTACCTGCACCGGCCTCTGGCACGAGTGGCTGCTTTTTGGGAAACGAATGCACCGCCTAAGGAGCAGACGGCAAGGCCGGTTCGGCCAGTAAATCGGCGTGCCCATGCACTGTGCTGGATTGCGCAAACCATTTGCCTGCTGGCGATCTATGGCATTTTCGCCATGCAGATTTTCCTGCCTTACCTCGGCTACTACTACGTGTTTGAAAGGCTCATTGACCGGCCTTATTACGATGCCCACCATATCCTTTCTTATACCTATGCCGTCGGCACTGCATTCGCCCTGTTTGCCATTCTGCCGATGGTGTTTTCCGGCTTGAGCATTCTTGGAAAATGGTTGGTGATTGGGAAAATGAAAGAAGGCGATTACCCGCTTTGGGGCAGCTATTATTTCAGATGGTGGCTGGCGAAAAGCTTTGAGCGGCTCACGCCGATGCAGTACCTCAACAACACGCCTCTGTATCCTTTGTATCTCCGGTTGCTGGGGATGAAGGTGGCAGGAAGTGCGCAACTGAGTGCGCTAAGCGTAGGTGCAGAAGACTTGGTTAGCATCGGTGAGGATGTAAGTATCGCATCGCAGGTGAATTTGAATAATGCCTGGGTGGAAGATGGTTGGTTGAAACTGCGCCGCATCCATATCGGCGACCATGCCTACATCGGAAGCAGTGCTGTTGTCGGCGGAGGAGCCGTCATTGAAGAATGGGGCGAGCTGGGCGATCTGAGCTCATTGCCGGCAAATGCCCGGATTGCCCGCGCAGAGGTTTGGCAGGGAAGCCCGGGCAAGGTGGTGATGACCCGAAAGGAAGAAGAGTTGATGCAGCCACTGACGGTGAGCCGGGTGACGCGCATGAAGTACAAGCTGCTCTTTTCGCTCTCCCTTTTCATCTTTCCCATCTTCATTCTGGTGCCGCTGTTACCCACCATCATTTCATTGCACCAGCTCGATAACGCCGCCGATGCTTACGACTTCAGCTACCTCGTGGCAACACCTTCGCTGGCGCTCGCCTACATCCTGATTTTCGCGATTCAGACGGTGGTGCTGACGCGCCTGCTGCAACGTGGAATCGGGCCGGGCAGCTATCCGCTCTACAGCACCGTTTATTACCGGAAGTGGCTCGCAGACCAGTTTCTTTCGGTGTCTTTGATTGTATTGCACCCCATCTATGCAACCGTTTACGTCTCCATTTTCTTCAGGAGCCTCGGCGCCAAAGTGGGGAAGGATACCGAGATTTCTACGGCCTCTTCGGTAACGCACCCTATGCTGGAAATCGGCTCGGGTTCCTTCATTGCAGATGCCGTTACTCTGGGTGAGTCTGACGTCCGTGGGCAACGATTTATCCTTCAAAAAACCAAGATTGGTGACGTCAGTTTTGTAGGCAATTCGGCCCTCATCCCACAGGGCTATTCCTTACCCGACCGAATCCTTGTGGGGGTTCTTTCCACGCCTCCCACACCGGCACAACTGGCTCTGGGCGATTCGCAGGACTATTTCGGTTCTCCGGCCATTGCCTTACCTCGCCGCCAGGATAGCCAGCATTTCGATGACCGCCTGACCACCATTCCTCCACCTTCCCGCCGTTTGGCCCGAAGTCTGGTAGAGCTGGTGCGCATCATCCTGCCTGAAACCGTCATCATCTGCATGGCCGTTATTTTCATTGCCTATGCGCACGACCTCGTAACGAAAACGCCATGGTGGCAGGCCATTCCGGGCTTTTCGGCCTTGTACATCGTGTTGATCGGTCTGCCTGCTTTCTTCATAACCGCCGCGTTGAAATGGCTGTTTGTCGGGAAGTATGAACCGGCGAATTATCCGATGTGGAGCTGGCCGGTATGGCGCAGTGAAGCCATCACAACGACCTACGAAACCCTGGCCGTGCCTTTCTTTCTCGAGTTCTTGCGCGGAACGGCCTGGCTGCCCATTTTACTTCGCTGCATCGGTGTGAAGACGGGACGACGCGTGTGGATGAACACCACCGACATTACAGAGTATGACATGGTCAGCATTGGTGACGAGGCAATGCTCAATGATGACTCCGGCCCGCAAACCCATTTGTTTGAAGACCGTGTGATGAAGATTGGAGAAGTGAAAATTGGCAGTCGGAGCACGGTGGGCACGCGCAGCATTGTGCTCTACGGCAGCGAACTTGGAGATGATGTGCTGCTGGATCCGCTCAGTCTGGTGATGAAGGGCGAACGTCTTCCACAGGGTACGCGCTGGGCTGGAAGTCCGGTCCGTTCTGCTTAAAGGCCCAACTGCTCGGCGTTCGGCAATGTTCCGGGCGCCAGCCAGGTGATGCCTTCTTCTCTACGAAACCAGGTGAGCTGCCGCTTGGCATAGTTGCGGGTGTGCTGCGCAATTTTTTCAATGGCTTCATCCAGACTGCAGCGCCCATCGAAGTATTCAAACAACTCGGCGTATCCTACCGTTTGCAGTGGCGGCAGATGACGATAGGGCAGCATTTGTTCTGCTTCTTCCAACAAACCTGCTTCCATCATTTGCGTCGTTCGGCTGTTGATACGACGATATAGTTCTTCACGCGGCAGCTCAATGGCGAATGAAACGATGCGGAAAGGACGCTGTTTCTTTTGCCCGCTTTGAAATTGGATAATGCTCTTTCCGGTACTGCGCACAAAGCTCAATGCCCGCAACACTCTGGCCGGATTTTTCAGTACTTCAGCATCCCGGAATTGCGGGTCTTCACAGCGAATATGCTCCTGAAGCCAGGCAAGTCCGTAAAGCCGGTAACCTTCGTTCACTTCCTGAGCAATGGCCGCATCTACAGCAGGCATTTCATCAAGTCCCTGACAAAGGGCGCGCAGGTATAACCCCGAGCCACCACAGACGATCGCACAATTGTTCTTCGTGAAAATTTCATTGAGGGCCGCCAGGGCATAGCGTTCAAAAGTGGCTGCCGACTGCAGATCTGACACCGAAAATTCATTGACGAAATAATGCTTCCGCTCCTGCTGCTCTGCAAGGCTGGGCTGCGCCGATCCGATGGCCATTCCGCGGTAGCATTGCCGTGCATCGGCTGAGATAATGGAGGTGTCCAGCAGCCGCGCTAAATCCATGGATAGGGCCGTCTTACCCGAAGCCGTTGGCCCGGCAATCACGACTACTAAAGGAGTCTGCTGTTGCAAATCCATGAAGCTAAGAATGCGGAAAACTGAATGAGCGACCGCAGATGTGACCTATGTTTCCTCCTCCTGACTGTCGGCGCTGAAGCCTTCTTCCAGTTCTTCGCTGGTCAGGTCGTAGGCTTCTTCTTCATTCATCATCCGCTCTTCGATGATGGCTTTGGCGCCGTATTGCGTAGGTCCGACCCCTTCTTTGCGCACCGTCCGCGGATAGCTGGCACCACGAGCTTCTACCTTTTCCACACCAATTAATTCCACCAGGAAGACCCAGTGTTTTGAGGGGTCGTATTCATACACGAACTTCTGACCTGGATCCGCGATCAGCGCAGCCAGTGGTGCCTTTTGCATCGAAAGGGCATCAGCACCTTTTTTATTGACGAGCACATCAGAGGAAAACTTTCTGCCCCTTGTCCAGCGGTCGTCGCTCTCCCAAAAGGAAGCCTGAAACTTGCTGTCAAAATCGTAGGCTTTGAGGATGCCAAAATGAAAATCCATCAGGCTTTGCATGGCCTGAACTTCAATGTCCCGGTACACCAGGTCATCTTCTTCCCAAAAAACGCGGAAACGGTATATCGGCATGGCGTAAAGGTAGCTTGGGAAGCCTGTTTGCCGGTTATGAATTGCTTTCAAAGGCGCGCTATTCGCAGCTTTCGGCAGTTTCCGGTTGAAAAAATGGCAGCGAAAACGAAGGAACGTCACGGGTATTGCTGGCATATCGTTCATTCTTGCAGGCCCGAAATTTTTACCCGGCAAGGCTGTCATAAGCAGGTGCGTACCGGCTGCCATTGCTTCGTAGCACCCGCAACGGCGCAGGCTTTGCTACTCTCGGGCATCTATGAACACGAACAATTTCACGATAAAAGCACAGGAAACATTGCAGGCTGCACAGCAGTATGCCTTCAATGCACAGAACCCATCTATTGATACCGGCCACCTCCTCAAAGCCTTGCTGGATGATGTGGACGGGCCGGTTGCCTACCTCCTGAAAAAGATGGGCGCAAACCCGGCTTTTATTCAAACCAAGACCGATGAGTTGATTGCCCGCGGCCCACGCATTCAGGGCGATTCGGCTGCTCAGTCGCTATCGCGCGAAGCGAACAATGCCCTCCTGTATGCAGGCTCTATTCTCTCGCAATTCGGTGATGAGTTTGTAACGCCCGAGCATATTCTGTTGGGCCTGATTCATCAAAACGATGACACCGCAAAGCTGCTCAAAGACGCAGGAGCTACTGAAAAAAGCCTGATTACGGCCATTAAAGAACTTCGCAAGGGCGCTACCGTCAACAGCCAGACCAGCGAACAGCAATTTGCCATGCTGGATCGCTACGCGAAAAACCTCAATCAACTGGCACGCGACAATAAGCTGGACCCCGTCATTGGCCGCGATGATGAGATTCGCCGCACCCTGCACATCCTCTCTCGCCGCACGAAAAACAACCCGATTTTGGTTGGTGAGCCGGGCGTAGGTAAGACGGCCATCATCGAAGGCCTTGCCCACCGCATCATTGATGGTGATGTGCCTGACAACCTGAAGTCAAAAGTGATTTATGCCCTGAACATGGGCCTGCTCATTGCCGGTGCCAAATACAAAGGTGAGTTTGAAGAGCGCCTGAAAGGCGTGGTGAAGGAGGTGGCGGAAAGCAACGGCGAGGTAGTCCTTTTTATTGATGAAATCCACACCCTCATTGGCGCAGGTGGTGGAGGCGGTGAAGGAGCCATGGACGCTGCCAACATCCTGAAACCGGCCCTTGCCAGAGGCGAGCTCCGCGCCATCGGAGCCACTACACTCAACGAGTATCAGAAGTATTTCGAGAAGGATAAAGCCCTCGAACGGCGCTTCCAAAAAGTGTACGTGGATGAGCCTTCGGTGGAAGATTCCATCTCTATTCTGCGTGGCCTCAAAGACCGCTACGAAAGCCACCACGGCGTGCGCATCAAAGACGATGCAATCATTGCTGCGGTGGAGCTTTCCAACCGCTATGTCACTGATCGCTTCCTGCCCGATAAGGCCATTGACCTGATTGATGAAAGTGCCGCACGTCTGAAACTGGAGATGAACTCCATGCCCGAAGAACTCGACGAGTTGGAGCGCCGCATCCGTCAGTTGGAAATCGAACGCGAGGCCATCAAGCGCGAGAATGATGAAGAGAAGCTGAATCAACTCAGTCAGGAGCTTTCTACTCTGCGTGTGGAGCGCGATACTATCAAGGCGCGCTGGCTGGAAGAGAAAGGCCTGGTAGATCAGATCACCGCTGCGCGTAAAAACATCGAATCGCTGAAGGCAGATGCCGAGCGTGCCGAGCGCGAAGGCGACTATGGCCGCGTGGCAGAAATCCGCTACGGTCGCATCAAAGAGCAAGAGGCAATTGTGGCGCGCCTCAATGAGCAACTCCATGCGATGGACGGGACACGCAAGCGCCTCATGAAAGAAGAAGTGGATGCCGAAGACATCGCCGAGAATGTGGCCAAAGCCACGGGCATTCCCGTGCAGCGAATGATGCAAAGTGAGCGCGAACGCCTGCTGTCGCTGGAAGACGCCCTGCACAAACGGGTGGTAGGTCAGGACGAGGCAATAGCCGTTGTCGCCGATGCCATTCGACGCAACCGTGCCGGCCTGAGTGACCCGCGCCGCCCAATCGGTTCATTCATCTTCATCGGCACTACAGGGGTGGGTAAGACGGAGCTTGCCAAAGCACTGGCCGAAGTTCTCTTCGATGATGAGCACATGATGACCCGCATTGACATGAGCGAATACAGTGAGAAGTTCAGCGTATCCCGCCTGGTAGGCGCACCTCCCGGCTATGTCGGATACGAAGAAGGTGGTCAGCTTACTGAGGCCGTACGCCGCAAACCATACAGTGTGGTGCTGCTTGATGAGATTGAAAAGGCACATCCGGACACTTTCAACATTCTGCTGCAAGTGCTGGACGATGGTCGCCTCACCGATAATAAAGGACGAGTGGTGAACTTCAAGAACACGCTCATCATCATGACCTCCAACATAGGCTCCCAGATCATCCAGGAGAACTTCGCCAACCTCGAAGGGAAAGATGTGGAGACCGTGGTGGATGCCACGAAAGAAGAGGTACTCACCCTGCTCAAACAGATGCTGCGGCCTGAGTTCCTCAACCGTGTGGACGACATCGTGATGTTCCAGCCGCTCATGCGCAAAGAGATCAAAGGCGTCATCCGCATCCAACTGGAAGGGCTGCAGGAAATGCTCGCCGAACAAGGTATTCGCCTCGAGTTTTCAGACTATGCGCTCGACTACCTGATGGAGCGCGGCTATGATCCGCAGTACGGTGCGCGCCCGCTGAAGCGTGTCATTCAAAAAGAGATCATCAACCTCCTCAGCCGAAAGATTATCGCCGGCGAAATTGACAAGAGCAAACCCGTACTGATAGACGTTTTCGACGGGGTTGTGGTGATGCGCAATGAAGGCAAAAACATCACACAATCGTAACTGACAAAAGGAAGCCCGGAGCACATAGTTTCGGGTTTCTTTTTTGAGTCAGCTTTTGCAGCGCTCCCCATCATCCGTTGCGTCGCACACAGAGGGGCCTTTCAGTCTGTTCAGCAGGGGCAGCGTCTAAGCATCGAATTCAGCGCACTCAAAGGAGCTCAAAGGGTGCGAAGGTTTATAGAAGTCAGAGACCTCATGTTTACAGGAACTCGTGAGGCAGGTTTGTAGCAAAATACCACGAGGCACTATACACAACCCCCGAGGGGTCGAACAACCTACACTTTCCACCAATAAAAAAGCCTCCGGAAGGAGGCTT
>JAMIQN010000204.1:0-6720 GCA_035914595.1 Chitinophagaceae bacterium
AAGCATTGGGCATTGACTGGTACTTCTCCGACCCTTATTGCTCACAGCAGAGAGGCTGTAATGAAAACCAAAACGGACTCATCAGGCAGTACTTAACCCGGAAAACAGACCTCCATTCACTCTGCGAAAAAGATATCGCCTACATCCAAAACCGCCTCAATTACAGACCGCGCAAAAAGCTCGGGTACAAAACCCCTGTCAAACTATTTTTACTCCCTCCGGGCGTTGCACTTGGGGATTGAATTCGGCTTCCCAACGTAAAGCACTAACTCGTTCAATTTACTCCACTCGTTGGTTCGGCATCTAAGATTATTATGGCGCCGAATGAGCATTATCCGGGAAGCCCGAATGGAGTTAGAATTCAAGAAAAGAAGAGACGCCCCCCCATCACACCACCCTTTTCCCAAACGGCATCATCGAAATCTCAATCAGATTGAAGTGCATTTTACCAAAGGGAATGCCGATGATGGTCAGGCAGAGCAGAATGCCAAATACCAGGTGTGACAGGGCCGTCCATATCCCGCCACACAATAGCCAGATGATGTTGCACAAAGTCGTCAGGCAACCTGCCGGAGTCGGGTTGCTCTCTACACGTCGGCCAAAAGGCCAGAGCACCAGCCCCGCCAGCTTGAAGCATTGAAGACCGAAAGGAATGCCGACAATCGTGCAGCACAGCACCAGCCCGCCAAAGAGGTAGCCCATCGCTGTCCACAGCCCACCGAAGAGGAGCCAGATCAGGTTTGCAAAAAGATTCATGATGGAAAGCAGCCAAGTTAGGCAGCCATCCAGCACGGCACGCCATTATCCGTACCAGTCCCGGCGGAATTTCATTTTCATAGAAGAAACAGGAACGGATGTGCCCGCATGGCTGCAAGCATTTCATGGATAGCGTTTCAAAAAACCTGTTTCCCTTAGCAATTTTTTGGCAACGTCACCCCAACCTCGTCATCGCTTTTGGCGTCTTCAAGGCTTTCTTTTGCACCATTCCGTATGAAACGAATCTCTGCTCTACTTTTTCTTATCTGTCTTTCCACCGCAGCAATGGCTGCTTCGGATACACTGCGCGTGCTGTTCGTAGGCAACAGCTATGTACAGGTAAATAATTTGCCTTCTATCATCACGCAGATGGCGGCCAACCGGGGCGATGTCCTTCTCACATCAGATGCATCGGTAGGCGGCTCCACCCTGCAGCAACATTCCATGAACGGGAACACCCTGGCCCTGATCGCACAAAAGGGCTGGGACTTTGTGGTGTTGCAGGAGCAAAGCCAGATGCCTTCTTTCCCGGATGCACAGGTTGCTCAGGACACCTACCCCTACGCCCGCATGTTGGATAGCCTCGTGCACGTTGCCAATCCTTGTGCTAAAACGGTTTTCTACATGACTTGGGGCCGCAAGAATGGCGATGCCGGCAATTGCCCCTATTTCCCGCTGGTTTGCACCTACAACGGTATGGACAGCCTGCTACGTGCGCGTTACACTATCATGGCACAAACCAATAAGGCCGTGTTGTCGCCGGTGGGCGTGGCCTGGCACAAGATGCGCGATCTCTATCCCGCTACCGACCTGTATCAGTCTGATGAATCGCACCCTTCAGCGGTGGGCAGCTATCTCGCAGCCGCTACTTTTTACACCATCTTCTTCAAGAAAGACCCCAGCCTGATCAGCTACGATTTTTCGCTCAGCTCTATTGATGCCCGTAATGTTCGCCAAGTTGTAACAGCGGAAGTTTGGGACAGCCTTGGCAAGTGGTATCGCTATCGCAGCATTCCTCCGTACCCCGTTGCAGGCTTCACCAGCTCAGTAACCGGAAAGACGGTGCAGTTCACCAACCTGTCGCAGTATGCCGTGAAATACTTCTGGGATTTTGGTGATGGCACTACCGACACAGCCACGACACCAACCCACACTTACGCAGCAAATGCAGTGTATCAGGTGCGCCTCGCTACCCTCAATTGTGATGGTGCTACGGACACAGCGATCAACGCAGTAAACGTAGGAGCTACCGGTATCGAACAAACGGCAGCCGGCACCCTTCGGGTTTATCCGAATCCGGCTACGGACAGGCTCCAAATCGTGAATGCAGCTGTGCCTTCTGCCCTTGCATTGTATGATGCGCAGGGCCGGAGATGTCTTTATGTGGCACAGCCACAAAGCAGGGAGTTGACACTGGAATTGAAAGGTCTTTCGGCCGGTCTGTACTTCTTGCACATCTGGCAGGCTGATGGTTCCCGCGCCGTTCGAATGATTGATGTGCGGCCCTGAGTAGTCACAGCGGTTGGTCAGTGTTGGGTGACCGATGCACCTAATTTAGTTGGATGATAAGGTTGGCACGGCCGGAGGATGCATCGGCAATTCTTGCCATTTACGAACCCTACATCACCGACACCTCGCTCACGTTTGAGGTGGAAGTGCCTTCGGAATTCGCGTTCTCCGAGCGCATCCGCAGCTATCTGGACCATTGGCCCTGGCTGGTGTTTGAAGTGGAAGGAATGATTGCGGGCTATGCCTATGGCTCACGCTACCGCGAGCGTGCAGGCTATCAATGGTGCGTGGAATGCAGCGTTTATATCAGAGAAGAATTTCACGGCAGGGGCATTGCAAAAGCACTCTACGCCGCTCTCTTCCGCCTCTTGAAAATGCAAGGCTATTTCAATGTCTATGCAGTAATCAATCTGCCCAACGAGCCAAGTGTTCGGCTGCATGAGGCCTGCGGCTTCCGCTGGTTTGCGAATTATGAGCACGTGGGCTACAAGCTGGGCAAGTGGAAGACCGTGGGCTGGTGGCAACTGACGCTCCGTGATTATGTAGATAACCCACCGGCACCCATCGCCTTTGCGCAACTCAATACCGGGGATGTCGCTGCGGCCTTGCGGGCTGAAACAATCCGGTTGATGAACGAAAGGCCGTAGCCTTTGCTCAGCCAAACGCGACAGCGGCACTTAGATTTGTCGGATGCCATTTCCAGGCTTCGACCAATTTTCCTTTCGGGAGACATTATCCGTCACGCTCACGCTTTTTGCCGTGATTGATATTCTCGGCTCCATTCCTGTTTTGCTTTCGCTGAAGCAAAAGATGGGACAGATTCATGCCGGGCTGGCAACAGGCGTATCCGGATTTCTGATCCTCCTTTTCTTCTTTGCAGGCGCCCCGCTGCTGGACATCCTGGGCCTGGACGTAGGCTCCTTTGCCATCGCAGGTGCCATCGTCATTTTCATCATCGGGATGGAAATGGTGCTGGGCCACGAAATTTTTAGAAGTGACACCAGCGGCAGCAGCGGCAATATTGTACCGATTGCTTTTCCCCTCATCGCAGGCTCAGGCACCCTTACGACGGTGATGTCTTTAAAAGCTGCTTTTTCTGCCGTCAACATCCTGATCGGCATCCTTGTAAATCTTGTAGTCGTCTTTGTATGCCTGCGCTCTATCAATTGGCTGGAGCGGCTTTTGGGTGAAAGCGGCATAGCTGTTGTCCGCAAGTTTTTCGGCGTTATCCTGTTGGCCATAGCCATCAAGATTTTCCGCAACAACGTTCATTTCTGAATTGGCCCCTGCCGGCAAATAACTATTTAGGCTGTGCCATTGCGCGCATCTTGGCCGACATATCCTTCGCAACTGAAAGGAAGTAAGCTGCAGCCTGATTATCCGGCTCCAGCTCTAACAGGTGATTTAAAGGGCCGATGGCGGAATCGGGGCGGCTAAGGTGCAGATAGCAGGCGCCCAGGTTCAGGTAGCCGCGCGTGTATTCCGGAAACATGCTCAGGTTGATGCGGCATTGCTCTGCGGATTCTTCAAAGCGCCCTTCCTTGAAATAGGCTGCCGCCAGGTTGTTGCGCACAAAGCTGTCGCGGGGATGCAACTCCAGTGCGTGCTGCGAAAAGAAAATGGAGGAATCGTAGCGCCCCAGATTGAGGTAGGCTGTGCCCGCCTGTGCATGTGTCAGGCTGTAGAGCGGATAGATGGCGATGGACTGCCGGGCATAACTTGTTGCTTCCTGCCACAAAGCCCGTTGACGCAGGCTGTCGCCCACAGCTTCATTAGCCTTATTCAATGTGGCCGAGCTCAGATAATAAGCCAGCCGGAAACTCTGTGGTGTTCGCGCTAAATCAGCTTTTGCAAGGGTGTAATTGTTCTTCCATTCGGCATTGCGCCGGATGGTGAGCACAGAAAAGACAAGGCCGATGGGTACGATAAAAAGAGCCAGTCTTTTCCATGAAATCGTCTGATCCTTTTGCGCAGCAAGCCTGCACAGAAGCAGCGCCACAGCAATGCAAAAACCGACGGAAGGAAAGAACAGAAAACGTTCGGCCATGGTAGCGCCTACCAGGAAAAACACATTGGACACCAACACCAGCGGTGTGCCAAAAAGCAGGATGCTTAGCCCCACCACGCTTTTGCGCCGACGCACCAAAAGCCACACGAAGTAGCCAATCAAGGCGAGGTAAAGGACCAGCGACAAGGCTGCCTTTTCATCAGAAAATGAAACAAGAGGAATAGTGTTGAACGAATAGTCGGCGCGCAAAGGCCAGGGCACCACGAGCAGCTTCAGATACCAGCCGAGAATGAGGCAGGCGGTGGCCAGTCGTTGGCTCCAGTTATGAGCAGCAGCCAAACTGTTTTCCGCAAAGGAAACCGCCAAAGGATGATTGGCATGGTTGGCACTCAGCACCGCAAAACGCAAGGCCAGAGCCAGTCCCGCAATGATGACCACACTTAGTATAATCGCTGTAAAGCGCTTTCGCCCGGGCTTTTCCCAATAGAAGAAAAGCAGCGGTACCAACGCAACAAAACAATAGCTCGTTTCCTTCGACAACAGTGAAAGGAAAAAGAAAATAGAAGCAAGACTCAGGTGTTTCCAACTTGCGGAGCGGGCATAGCGCAGCCAGGCCAGGAGCGCTGCAAAGCCAAACAGGAAGCAAAGAATTTCATCGCCGCTCTTGATGTTAGCTACCACTTCCGTGTGGATAGGGTGCAGCGCAAAAAGCAGACTGGCAAGGAAGGCAAGAAGCCGCCGCTGGCCACCAAGCAATTCATCCAAGAAGAAAAACAGCAGCAACACACAACCTGCAAACAGTAGCACCTGGACAGCATGGAAGCCCGCAGGGGCATTGCCAAACGCGGAATATTCGGTTGCAAAAACGGCAAGAGGTACCGGACGGTACAGGTCGTTGCTGTCGCGCATGGAGCCGTACAGGAAGGGCCGTTTGAAAATCTCAGCAACGTGGCCTGCGCCCTGTGTAACGAGGCTGTTGCCCGTGATGACGGCATCATCATCCAAGGCAAAACCATTGCGTAGCGTGTTGGCAAACACCAGCAGGCAGGCTATCAGGAGCAGACCCGCCAGCTTCCAGCGATGTTGGAGGAACGAGCTCTGCAGAGGTTGCGCAGCTTGAGACATGATGAGGGATTGGGCCAAAAGTAAGGGCGGGGCATTGCGGCCCCGCCCGGTTTCTTCCACGTCAAAATCAAACGGCTATTCGGCTTCTGAATTTTCACTTTTGTACGCATCGGCCAGCTTTTTCTGGATGTCTCCACTCACCGGCGCATAGTGGTCAAATTTCATCCGGAAGCGGGCGCGCCCCTGCGTAAGGCTGCGCAGTGCAGAGGCAAAACCAAACATTTCGGCATGTGGCACCTTGGCTTTGATCACGGTGAAATGCCCTTCTGCATCGAAGCCTTCCACGATTGCACGACGGCCCTGAAGGTCGCCCATGATATTGCCGGTAAGCTCGTCGGGCGCTAACACTTCGAGTTGAAAAATGGGTTCCAAAATCTGGGGTGCCGCATTTTGAAAGGCTTCGCGGAAGGCCATCATCCCTGCGGTTTTGAAGGCCATATCGTTGCTGTCCACGGGGTGCATTTTGCCATCATACACACTCACGCGCACATCGCGGACGAAGGAGCCGGTGAGTGGGCCCCGTTGCATTTTTTCCATTACGCCTTTCATGATGGATGGCAGGAAGCGCTGGTCAATCACACCACCAACGATGCAGTTGTAGTAAACAAGTTTTCCTCCCCAGGGCAATGGATATTCTTCGCGGTTGCGCACATTCAGGCCTTGCGGGTCGGGCATGCCTTCATACCAGGGCTCGATACGCAGCGTGACTTCTCCAAACTGGCCGGCGCCGCCGCTTTGTTTTTTGTGGCGATAGGTAGCATCTGCATTCTTGCGGATTGTTTCGCGGTAGGCAATGCGCGGCTTGGTGTATGAAACATCGAGATGATAGAGGTGCTCCAGCTTCCATTTCACCACGGCGAGGTGCATGTCACCCATGCAGTGTAGCAGGGTCTGGCCCAGCTCCTGCGATACCTCCACCCGAATCGTGGGGTCCTCTTCATGCAGGTGGTGCAGGGCGGCTGCCAGCTTTTCTTCTTCCCCTTTCTTGTTGTTGGCGATGGCCACATTCATCAAGGGATCCGGGAAGATGATGGGCGCCAGTTCCAGGGCCGCACCTTTCTCATGCAGTGTGTTGTTGACATGCGTATTCCGGAGCTTAAGGGTTGCGCCAATATCGCCGGCGACCAGCTCATTGACCGGATTCCTCTTGTTTCCTATCACCACAAAAAGCTGGTTGATTTTTTCACTCCCACCGGTGTTTTCATTCACCAGCGCCATCCCCGGCTTCACAGTACCACTGAAGATTTTGAAGAAACTTAGTTCTCCCACAGGCGGCTCGCGGAGGGTTTTGTAGACAAACAGGCAGGCGGGCCCGGCAGCAT
>JAMIQN010000205.1:0-1884 GCA_035914595.1 Chitinophagaceae bacterium
AATCGGGAAGAAGCGAGCCATGCCTATCATCAGCGCTGCGTCGTTAAGCTTCTTGCCATCCAGCATTGTGCCTGCACGCAGGTAATAATGTCCGAAGCTTCCGGAGGCTTTTGCAGTGTAATAATCTGCCGTCAGGCCGGCATAAGGTCGCCGCAATTGGTTCTGTCGCCAAGAGCCGCCGGTCAGGGAAATATTGTAGCCATACGGCAGGTCTTCGGTCACACCAAAGCCGTAGATGTATTGCGATTTGATAAACTCCTGCCGGAAGAAGGTGAGCTGCGCCAGCACGGCTTCTTTGTCGTTATAAACGGGGTCGAATTTGGTTTCGAAATAGGCCGGGGCATTGGTGAATTGCTGGCGGTAGTAGCGAAGGGCCAGAAATTTCCGGTCGCGCACGCCCGAATCATGGCGCATGATGTGATTCAGTGAAAGATTGTAGCCGGCCCAGGCATCCACGATGTGGTAGGCATAGTCATACCACTGGCTATCGGGCAGTCCATACACATTGATAGCCTGATTGGAACTCACCAGCAGGGCACCTGCATAATGCGAGTATGGCGAAGGCAGAGGCCGATCCACTACGACGTAGGTGGCGGCTTCAGGTTCATAACCGATGGTGGGGCCGATGTCAATATTGTTGAAGCCGAAGGTGAGATTGGCAAAGCTGCCGCCGAGGTTGTTCTTGCTATACTCGAGGCCGTATCCTACCGCAGGCCGTCGGGTACGCGACACCATGACCGTGGGCTGGATGCGCTGCGCCATACCCATGAAATTGCTTTCCGAAAGCCGCGCCTTCACGCTGTTGGTTGCGTCATTATCGAGCACAAGCTTTAGTGAAAAAAGGTCTTTCGTCACCACGAGCATATCCACTGAATCAGGGCAGCCGGGCACCGGGCTGAGCAGGATACGCGCATCCTGAATGAAGTCCAGGCTGCGCAGATAACGTTCATTGTCGGCCAGCAAATAGGGATTGACACGCTGGCGCTCTTTGAGGAAAATATTCTGCCGGATGACCCAGTCGCGGGTATTGACATGCAGACTTTGTGCCAGCCGCGTACTGATGTTTTGAATGCGGGAAGACGTATCGCTAAAGCTCCGCTCAAAGCCCAGATTCTCCAGCCTGATTCGACGGATATAGCGGCCTTCATACGGCTTATACTGATCCTCGGCGCGGGCATTCAGCACTTCCAATTCAGGGTCATCATTGCAGGAATCTGCAGGGTTTCGATGAATGGAATTCCAGGCCTGCTGAAAGATGTTGTGCACCCAGTTGCTGCGGGCATAAGGCGTGGCGCAGGCGGCAGTATCCGGCTGCAATGGCGACTCCTGTGCACCCGCGGAAATCGCAGCCAGCAGGGCCGGAAGCCAGCAGCACCAAAATCGCAAATAGCGACGCACAGAACGGAATGGGTTCATTTTCACTTGCAACAAAAGCCGGTACGCACGTGGATACAAAGCAAAGATGCGGGCCGCTCATTCGGGTTTAAGAGAGATTGCAAAAGCGAACCGAAATCATCCGAAAAGTGGAGGCGCATCCCCGACCTTCGCGCGCATATTGACATTATGAAAAAGATGAAGCCAGAAAGCCTGATGATGTCTTACGGCTACAAGCCGGAGCTTTCAGAAGGCGCTGTGAAATGCCCCATTTTCCAGACCTCTACGTTCGTGTTCAAGAGTGCCGAAGATGGCAAGGCCTTTTTTGAAATTGCCTACGGGCACCGCCCCCAGCGCCAGGATGAAGAGCAGGGACTCATCTACAGCCGCATCAACAACCCTGACCTGGAGATTCTGGAAGCCCGCCTGACCCTTTGGGACGAAGCCGAAGACTGTGCTGTTTTTGAAAGCGGCATGGCAGCCATCTCTACCGTCCTGCTGGAATTCCTG
>JAMIQN010000206.1:0-3197 GCA_035914595.1 Chitinophagaceae bacterium
TTTTCGATCCCTGAGCTTGTCGAAGGGAACCTATCGAATACACTCCCTCTCGCTCCCTTCGGCAGTCTCAGGGAGCGGTGTTTTCCCTTTCCTTCTCGATCCCTGAGCTTGTCGAAGGGAATCTATCGAATACACTCCCTCTCGCTCCCTTCGGCGGGCTCAGGGAGCGGTGTTTTCCCTTTCCTTCTCGATCCCTGAGCATGTCTTCCTTTTCGATCCCTGAGCTTGTCGAAGGGAACCTATCGAATACACTCCCTCTCGCTCCCTTCGGCAGTCTCAGGGAGCAATAATTTCCCTCGCTCTCTTCAGCAGCCTCAGGGAGCGGTGTCCTTCTCCTCTTACTTCCCAATACAAAACTTCCCAAAAATCGTCCCCAAGATATCGCGGTCATACACCACCTGCCCGGTCAGCGCACCGATATGCTCCAGCGCCTGCCTGATTTCCAGAGCAATCAGGTCGCCGGGGAGGCCATCGCTCAGGGCTGCGCGGATATCAGCTACGGCTGCTGCTATTTTCCGAAGCGCCTCCAAGTGCCGCGTATTGCTGATCACCGTGTCACCCGGCCGAACCGAGCCTACCGCCACCAGAGCTGCCAGCCGCTCGTGTAGCTCAGCCATGCCCCTGCCCTGCACCGCACTGATAGCCAGCGCATCTTCCGGCACCGACACCCGGCCGGTAGGTAGGTCCATTTTAGTGAACAGAATCAGATGAGGCCGATCCAATTGTTGTAGCCAATGGCGGGCGGCAGCCAGTTCGGCATCGGTGCCTTGGGCCGCATCGTGGAGGTAGAGAATGAGGTCTGCCTCAGCGGCTTTGCGTCGGCTTCGCTCAATGCCCTTTTGTTCTATTGTGTCCTGTGTGTGCTCGCGGATGCCTGCCGTGTCAATGAATCGGAACAAGACGCCGCCGATGTTGAGCAATTCTTCTATCGTGTCGCGCGTGGTGCCTGCGATGTCGCTGACGATGGCGCGTTCTTCATTCAGCAGCGTATTGAGCAGGGTGCTTTTGCCCGCATTGGGCGCCCCGATGATGGCCACATTCACACCATTTTTCAGGGCATTCCCCAGTCGGAATGAGGCGATGAGCTTTTGGGCCGTGCCCTCAATCCGGTCTAGCAGAGCCAGGAGGGCGCTGCGGTCGGCAAATTCCACATCTTCCTGCGAGAAGTCCAGCTCCAGCTCGATGAGAGCCGAGAAATGAATCAGTTCTTCGCGCATGGCTGCCAGATTGGCCGAGAAGCCGCCACGTAGCTGGTGCAAAGCCGTTTGTTGGGCGGCTTTAGTTTCGGCAGCGATAAGGTCGGCTACAGCCTCGGCCTGGGTCAGGTCCATCTTGCCATGCAGGAAGGCACGTTGGGTAAACTCCCCCGGCTGGGCCGCACGGGCCCCCTGTTCCAGGCACAGTTCCAGTACTGTTTTCAGAATGTAAGGGCTTCCGTGGCAGGAGATCTCCACCACATCTTCACCCGTGTAGGAATGAGGGCCTCGAAACAAAGTGACTACCACTTCATCCACCGCTTCAACCCCGTCATTGCCGGCTGCTGATTCACCGGAGGCGGGCCTCCGAAGGATGTGGCCGAAATGCACGGTATGCGAGGCCTGCTGCGAAAGTTGCTTTCCCTGAAAAATCGAATCTACCGTTGCAATGGCAGCCGGACCACTGACGCGGATGATGCCAATGGCGCCCATGCCCGGTGGGGTAGAAAGAGCAGCGATCGTATCCGTAGCGTCAAAAGACATAAGCCGGGCAAAGGTATTTGGCGATCAAAAAGGGCAATGAAAAAGCCGCCCATGTAGAGCGGCTCTTTCGTAAGAGATTAAAGGAGCTTATTCGTCTCCGCTGTTAGAGTTGTTGGAATCATCGTGCGTATCCATGTGGCGTGTTTCATCCATGGGTTCAGCATGATGACGGCGCATCTTCCGGCAGCCAAGTGTCTTTTGAACACCGATGTTGAACTGGCGACCGAAGGTTACGTTGAATTCGTTCACCTTGGCAGTGTGCTCAGAACCCGGAACGCTGAGTTGGGTGCTGTAGTCATACTTCTGATAAGCGTAGCTGATGCCACCGATGCCGAAGGTCAGCGCTACGCTGTGCGTTACATACACACCAACGCCGGGCATGTAAGAAACGTCCACACCCTTGTATTTGTCGTCGCGGGTGAAGCTGGTGTTGATGGGCGTCACGGTGCGGGTGCTCACCTGGCCATGGAGGTAGTGAGCTTCCAGTTGGCCGAAGCCGAAGAAGCGCTTGCCGAAGGGTTGGGTGAAACGAACGAAGGGGCCGATGGCGTAGTCGTAAGTCTTCACCAGGTCTTCAACGCCTGCGAAGTTGGTGGGCGCTGCGTTGCGGTCGTAAGTGGTCTTGGAGCCGGTGTAGTTGAAGTCAACACCTACTGTGAGGTATTCGTTGATGTTGAAGCCGAGGCCCGGAGAGATTTCCCAGTTCTGCTGACGGGGGCGATCGGTAGTGACTGAATTGGCGTTGGAGAAGGAGCGGGTATCAGAGCCGCGCATGCTGGAATAGCTGCCTACGCCATACAGAAGGAATCCGCCGGCGCAATTGCCCTGAGCAAATGAAGGTGCTACAAAGCTTGCGGCGATTAAGGAGAGGATGAGTTTCTTCATACCTGTAACGTGATGTGTTTTGGATGGGATTTTGATGGCGACAAATGTAGAGGGCAAAGCCTTTGTAAGCAAGCAAAACAAGCCGTTTGCAAAAAATTACCCCTCCCCCTCTTTTCGAAACCAGGAGCTGTACATCACGTAGTTGTTCGCGATCCGATGCACTTCGCCGCTGAGTAGCTCTGCCGATATCTTCTTCACCTTGCGTGCGGGCACGCCTGCATAGATGCTACCGGGCAGCACATCCGTGTCTTCCAGCACTACCGCTCCAGCCGCTATGATGCTGCCTTTCCCGATTCTCGCCCTATCCATCACGATGGCGCCCATACCTATCAGCACATCGTCTTCAATAGTGCAGCCATGCACAATGGCGTGATGTCCTATGCTCACATTATTGCCAATCTCAGTAGCTGCTTTTTGATAGGTGCAGTGAATGCAGGCTCCATCCTGCACATTCACTTTGTCGCCCATCCGGATCTGATTCACATCGCCACGGATGACGGCATTAAACCACACGCTGCATTGCGCACCCATCACTACATCGCCTACTATCGTAGCATTGGGCGCTACAAAACA
>JAMIQN010000207.1:0-6591 GCA_035914595.1 Chitinophagaceae bacterium
CGACAAAATCAAGCTGGACGAGATGCGCCCGAGCAATCGCCGGTATCCGGCCATCCTGTTCAATAATCAGGTGCGTGAGGCAGGAGATCAGATTCTGGAAGTCAATGGACTATCTAAAATGCTGAACGGCGAGGCCCTGTTCCGCAACATCACTTTTGATTTGAAGCGGGGGCAGAAAGTGGCTGTTCTTGCTGAAAACTCGCTGGCAACCACTGCATTCTACGAGATACTTACAGAAAAAGAATCGGCTGACGCCGGCAGCTTCAAATGGGGAGTAACCATCACACCGACCTATTTGCCAAACAATAATCAGGAGTTTTTTGAAGGCAAAGACCTCAACCTGATTGACTGGCTGCGCCAATATTCAGAGGAGAAAGACGAAACCTTCATTCGCGGATTCCTGGGTCGCATGTTGTTTTCCGGTGAGGAAACGCTGAAGCAATGCACCGTACTGAGCGGTGGTGAAAAAGTTCGTTGTATGCTTAGCCGGATGATGATGCTAAAGGGCAATGTGCTGCTGATGGATGAACCTACCAACCACCTGGACCTGGAAAGCATCACGGCGCTCAACAATGGCATGAAGGAGTTCCGCGGCACCATCATTTTCACCACGCGCGACCATGCGCTGGCCGAATCGGTGGCCGACCGGATTTTAGAACTGACGCCCAATGGTTTGATAGACCGCGTCATGGATTTCGACGAATACCGGACCGACGAACGCATCAAGGCGCTGCGCGAGGAAATGAACGGCCTGGTGAATGCGTAAGTCAGATTGGTGAGGTGGCGCCCCGACGTGGGTGTTCCTTTTTTTCATGTTGCTGTTAGTGCGTTGTAAAAGCACATGTTACGTTGTGGAGACGTATGATGTTGATTCTATCCGCCACAGAACGAGGGTAGGTGATTTCATGTGTGTCAGACAGGGCTTAGGGATGGATTTGGAAATTTTGTAGTTTACATAATGTAAATTATGGAACAACAATAAGAACCAATTTCTGCAGTGTTAAATGCCTGATTCATCGTTGCCCCGTCTTAGCCTGCAGTTTCGATTTTACCACAATTCCCATCATAAAAAAATGGACGAAGGCCAGTTACTGACGCCTCGTCCATTTCGGGTAGCCTCGACAGGAATCGAACCTGTATCAAAAGTTTAGGAAACTCCTATTCTATCCATTGAACTACGAGGCCATCGTTGTTTTAGGGCCGGCGAATTTCGCATTTCAGCTCGAATTTGACGGCTGCCGTTGGCAATTTCACAGGCTGCTATTTCCAACGGAGTGTTCCAATTAAATGCTCCATGTCCCGGCGAAAAAAATCAGTCAGTGGCTTTAATGAATCCGCATTGGGCGTCGTATTGAAATACAAAGCGCCCCTCAGGAAGTGCCGGACAGAATCGGTTGCAAAAAACTGGTAGGCTGAAGCTGCATTGCCACCCACGCTGTAAAAAATTCCGTTGACACCGTTTGCATTATGGAACGCAGGCGAATTGATGTAGTCCGCCACCTTGGTATGCCAGGCCGTCATCTCGTGCGTGTCCTGAAGCATTTTCTCCAGCCGATGATCTTTATCAATCGTTTTATACGAGAGGTAAATGGTGCTGCCCCAATCGGGAAATACAATGTTGATCCAATAAGGATTTTCAGGCCGGTCGCCTCGGACGCCGGTATCACGCACAATCCGGCCGTACGTCGGATACTCAAATGCATAAGGAAATCCGGCGGTATCAAACACCTTATAAGCGTGCTGCGGTGTATCAATCCGTGCATAGCCGCGGGGCTTCGGCACATATCCTTCCGGCCTGCAAGCTGACAGAATAATGATGGCCAGACCTATCGTCGCGATGACCGGGAATTTGCACATGGAAAGTATTCGATTGAAGCAAGCTCAGACCGCCTTCTGCGAAGCCCTTGTCAGAGATTGTCGGGCCGCGAATTTAGGCCGCTACAAGCGTGTGCAAATCATAAACCCACTTCGCCCGAAGCACAGCTCAAAGCAGGCGTATTTTCGCGCCTCAATATTCAATCTCAAATGGAAAATCAACCCACACCGGAGCAGCAACTCAATATCGAACTAAGCGAAGAAATGGCCGATGGACAATATGCAAACCTGGCTGTGATTACGCATTCCTTTGCCGAGTTTGTGCTCGATTTCGTGAACGTGATGCCGAATGTTCCGAAGGCTAAGGTGAAGAGCCGCGTCATCATGACGCCGCAACATGCGAAGCGCCTCATGCGCGCCCTCATTGACAACGTAAAGCGTTTTGAATCAGCGCATGGTGTCATCAAGGATCAGGAGACAGTAGCGCTTCCTTTCAATTTTGGTGGCCCTACGGCACAGGCCTGATCTACCCTACCGCACTCCCCTACCCGTTTTCGCCAGCCTTCCTACATGCACCATAAGATTCTAATCCTCGATTTCGGTTCTCAATACACCCAGCTCATCGCACGCGCTATTCGCGAGCTTCAGGTCTATTGTGAAATTCAGCCTTGCACCAAAGCGATTGACTACACATCAGACCTCCGAGGAATCATCCTGTCAGGCTCTCCCTTTTCAGTCAACGATGCCAATGCGCCCAAGCCGGATGTAGCTGCCATGGCGCAACATCTGCCTGTTTTGGGCGTGTGTTACGGTGCCCAACTCATCGCACATATTGCCGGTGCAGGCGTTCGGCCTTCAGCCCATCGGGAATTTGGCAGGGCACATCTGAAAACGGTAGGTGAATCTCCGCTGTTGGCAACCATCCCGGACGGCTCGCAAGTATGGATGAGCCACAGTGACAGCATCCAGGCGCTGCCGGAAGGTTTCGAGCTAATTGCACGCACAGATAGTATTCCCGTTGCCGCGTACAAGGCCAATGCAGGTTTTGCACCCAATCCGGTTTTTGGCATTCAATTCCATCCGGAAGTCACCCACAGCACCGATGGACGTCAGATTCTGAAAAACTTTGTGATGGACATCTGCGGCTGCCGAGCCGACTGGACTCCGGCGGCATTTGTGGAGGACACAGTAGCGCGCATTCGTCAGCAGGTGGGCGAGCAAGGCAAAGTAGTGATGGCGCTGAGCGGAGGTGTGGATTCTACCGTCGCAGCTACGCTCATTCACCGCGCAATTGGCAGCCGCCTTTCCTGCATTTTCGTGGATAACGGCCTGCTGCGCAAAGGAGAATTTGAGCAGGTGATGGAAGGCTATCGCCACCTTGGCCTGAACACGAAGGGTGTGGACGCCCGCAAGCGTTTTTACACAGCTCTTGACGGTGTCAGCGATCCCGAAAAGAAGCGCAAGATTATCGGTGGCATGTTCATCGAGATTTTTCAGGAAGAGGCTACTGCATTGACGGATGTTTCGTTTCTCGGTCAGGGCACCATTTACCCGGACGTCATCGAGTCCCTGTCGGTGCATGGCCCTTCAGCCACCATCAAGAGCCACCACAATGTGGGCGGGCTACCTGAGAAGATGCACATGCAGCTTGTGGAGCCACTCCGCTTCCTGTTTAAAGATGAAGTCCGTCGCATCGGCCGTGAGCTGGGCATTGACGATATTTTCTTATCGCGCCATCCCTTCCCGGGCCCCGGGCTGGGCATTCGCATTTTGGGTGCCGTGAGTGAGGAGAAGGCAACGCTGTTGCAGGAGGCAGACGCCATCTACATTCAGCATTTGCGCGATAGCGGATGGTATCATCAGGTGTGGCAGGCGGGCGCCATTCTACTGCCGGTGCAAAGTGTCGGCGTGATGGGGGACGAACGTACCTATGAGTACACACTTGCCCTGCGCGCGGTGACCTCTGTGGATGGTATGACCGCCGACTGGGCACATCTTCCGTACGACCTGCTGGCGCGGATTTCCAACGATATCATCAATCAGGTTCGGGGCATCAACCGCGTGGTGTACGATATTTCGTCGAAGCCGCCGGCAACCATTGAATGGGAATAGCGCTTTGCCTTCTTTCAGGAAATTTGGTTGAGGCCACCGACGATATTCCGAAGCGTTGCTACCTGTAGGTATTGTAAAGTGCGCCATCGCCCGTTCTTCAACATCATGAAATCCGTTCTGAAACTTTCCATACTCAGTCTGTTGCTGCCGGCCCTGTTGTTGGCAGTGGCGCCCGCACAGGGGCAGGTGTTTCAGAAGATTTTTGGCAAGAAAAAGGCTGAGCCGCGCCGCCGGAATACACACACATACCGGCAAAAGGCACCTCAGCCAGCAAAACCGGTTCCTTCAAAGCCGGAGCGCATCAAGACCGTCATGAAAAGCCGGTATCGGGTGGATGTGCTGGCATCGCTGTACCTCGATGAATTGATTCAAAATGGTAAGCCGGTGTACAAGGCTTTCCTGCCCAACAAGGTTTTGCCCGGGCTGAATTTCTACCAGGGTGTTCAACTTGCCGCCGATACGCTCAACCGTCAGGGTTTTCAAATTGACGTCTTCATCCATGACATCACCCAGCCCGCAACCAGTGTAGATTCCTTGCTCGCTCGTGGCAGTTTGGACTCCTCTGATCTGGTGATTGGCGCCGTGAGTGGAACCTATATTGGAAGACTGGCAGCATTGGCCAAAAAGCGCCACATCAATTTCGTTTCCACCATTTCTCCTTCCGACGGCAACGTCAGTAATAATCCTTTTTTCACCCTGCTGCAACCCACGCTGGAGGCTCATTGCGAAGCTGTCCGGCAGGTACTGGCGAAGCGCTCTGCGCTGGAAACAAACCTGCTTATCTACGACCGGTCCTCTGTGCCTGTGGACAAGGAATGCTATCGCTTTATGACCAGGGGGAACAGCCCCTCCTATACGCGGGTGGTCATGGATGAGCCGATGCCGGATGACCGCCTGCGCAATTTTTTGGATAGCCAACGCACCAACGTTATTGTGATGCCCATTATTGATGCGCATTATGCTGCGAAGCTGCTGGAGCAATTGGGTAAGTCATTCCCGAAATATTCTTTTGAAGTGTATGGTATGCCTTCCTGGAAAGGGATGAAACTGTTCGAGCGTGCGGGCGCATTGCCCAATGTCGCCGTGAGCTTCCCTTCGGCTTTTTATTACGACCCCACAACGCCTGTTGGCAAGGCTTTCTCAGATGCTTACGCTGCTCGGTTTGGCGGGCGCCCGGGGGCTCTTTCTTATCGCGGGTATGAGGTCATGCTCTGGTACGCCAACCTGCTGCGGCGGTATGGAACACTTTTCAACAACAACTACGAGGATGATGCGATGGCTCCCTTTACGCGCTTCGATGTGAAGCTGGTGAACACCGGTGATCATGTGCGCTATTACGAAAACCGGCACGTCTATCTCTACCGGTATCAGGGAGGCAATCTGATGGTGTCACAGTAGGTCTTGTTCTCGCGGAGGTACTTGCATTTTGTAGGAGCACTTCGTTATGCCTGTGAGGCAGTTTTAATTCCTTTTTTACTGATGAAAAATCGGACAGGCTGCCTTAGAGGCTTTCCCTAATTTGCCCTGATGGATACGACAGAAAATGTTCAGGAAGCTGGCATCGGCTCGCGCGTCAGCCACAACCTATTTGGCCGTGGCGTCATCGTGGATCAAAGCAGCGAAACGTACACGGTTTGGTTCAAAAGCCAGCAGGGTACCCGCAATGTGGCGAAGGATTTTTCAGGAATGAAAATCACGGAAGCTGTTGCCTCAGAAGGTGGCTCCGGCACCATTTCCATTGCAGATATTGAAGAGGCTCTGGACACCGTTCTGGAGCGGCGCATGCACGAATTTCAGATCGTGCCCTTAGGCACCCGTTGGGAGGGCGGTAGCCTCATTCTGCAACCAAAAGATGCAAGTCTTCAAAGCAAGGAATTGCCTATCGAAACTTTTTTCCACAAGATTGTGATGGTGCGCGACCGCCTGCGCCTGATCGAGCAAAAAGTGAATGCCCACAAGGGCCTGAGCGAATCAGAGAAGATAGACCTGCAGCAATACATCACGGCGAGCTATGGTTCGCTGACCACTTTCAATATCCTCTTCAAAGAGTCGATGCATCAGTTCAAGGGGAATTCCAAAGACTGATGAAGTCATTCCCTGCCGCGTTATTCTTCTCTTGCTTTTGAGGCATCCATGCTGCAGCAATTTTTTTTGAAACCCCGCTGGTATGTCGCCACGAGTGTGTGTGCGGGGCTTTATGTGTTTGCATTTTTTGTTCCGGCACTGCTGGCTCCGACCAATATGCTCACGCTGGTATTGTTTGCACTTTCATTGCTTGATGCTGCCTGGCTCTTCATCGGCAAGCGCCGATTTACTGCTACGCGCACGGCCCCTTTGCGTCTTTCGCTGGGTGATGAGAATCGCGTTCGCATCAGTCTGAACAACGGTTTTCGTTTCCGGGCGGAGGTGTTGGTGATAGACGAATTACCGTTTCAATTTCAGGAGCGCAACTGGCATCATAAGCTTCGGATTGCACCCTTGGGCCGTACCACGTTCGACTATCTGCTCAGGCCTCTTTCGCGAGGAGAATATGGCTTCGGCAAGCTCATCGTTTTTGTCAGTTCACCCTTGGGATTAGTGCAGCGCAGGTTCCGCTTTGATGAGGGGGCCGTCGTGAAAGTGTATCCTTCCTTTCTTCAATTGCGGCGCTATGAGTTGATGGCA
>JAMIQN010000208.1:0-11161 GCA_035914595.1 Chitinophagaceae bacterium
GACAACGCTTCTGCACCGGCAGAAGCGTTGTATTTTTTTCATCTTTTCCCAAACCCCATAAGTCAATTTTTATGGCGTTCAATTATGTGAGTCAGGAGACTCTTGACCAACTGAAAGAAGAACTTGCCCGACTGAAAACTACCGGACGGGCTGAAATAGCACACCAGATTGCAGAAGCAAGGGAGAAAGGCGACCTCAAAGAGAACGCCGAGTACGATGCGGCTAAGGAAGCCCAGGGGCACCACGAAGCACGCATTGCACAACTCGAAACGGCCATTGCCAATGCCCGTGTGATTGAAACGAAAGACATTGACGTCAGCAAGGTCTCTATCCTTTCGAAAGTCAAAATGCTCAACATGAAGACCAAGAAGAGTGTCGAGTATCAACTGGTTTCCGAGACAGAAGCAGACCTCAAAGCGGGGAAAATTTCAGTGACATCCCCAATTGGGAAAGGTCTTTTGGGCAAAGCCAAGGGAGAAGTTGCCGAAATCCAAACCCCCGGTGGTGTCATTAAGTTTAAGATTGAAAAGATCTCTGTCTAAGTATCATGGCAAGCATTTTCACCCGCATCATCCGCGGCGAAATCCCCTGTTGGAAGATTGCCGAAGACGAACGCTTCTTTGCCTTCCTTGACATCGCCCCGATGACAAAAGGCCACACCCTCGTCATTCCCAAATTGGAAATTGACAAAGCTTTCGACCTGCCCGCTGATTTGATTGGACAATGGCTGGTGTTTGCGCAGCCCATTGCAAAAGCGATTGAGCAATCCTTCCCCTGCAACCGCTGCGGTGTGGAAATCATTGGGCTGGATGTGCCTCATGCGCACATGCACCTCATCCCCATCCGCTCTGCAGATGATCTCAACTTCACCCGCCCCAAACTGAAGCTGAGCGATGCAGAAATGAAAGACTGCCAAGAGCGTATTGTGCAGGCCCTGGCAGCCTCATAGCTTCGAATAATTCAAGAAAATTCAACGGTTCCGGCATCACTTGATGTCCACATGCCGGACGATGCGTTGCGCTTCTTCCTTTTTAGGAACATGCAAGTGTAGCACACCATCAGTGTAGCCTGCCGAAATTTTGTTTGCGTCCATCGTATCATCCAGCATGAAGGACCGGCTAAATGAACGATGTCGAAACTCCTGACGGAGATACCCTTTCTTTTCGTCGCCCTCCTTTTCATGCGCAGAATGCTCGAAGGAGATGCTGAGTTGGCGCCCATCTACCGCTACTTTAAAATCTGATTTTTTCAGTCCGGGGGCAATGACTTCTACTTCGTAGGTCTTGTCGGTTTCGCGAATGTTGACAGGCACACCGGCTGTGGACTGGCGGCTGGAAAGTCCCGAATATTCATCGTCAATCCAGCGGCTCAGTTCTTCGCCAAGCATGTTACTCATCAGTGCGCCAAAGGGGCGCGAAAGGGCATTCGAGTGGGGATGCAAACCATCCCGATGGGCCATGTTCGTGTTCATCTTTTCAACTTTTACTTGTGAACGCTCCGGGAATTCGGAAGCGCCCCCTTTGTTGCAAAGGCGGTGCCATCACGTTCTAAAATTCAACGTGTACCGGCCGTCATGCCTTGGTTTCAGGAACCTGAAACGACAGCATTGATTCATCAGGAAAGCACAGAAGACGGTGCTGCAAAAAGGCGCTATGAAGCCTTCAATCTTTCGATGAAGCTTGTGGTGGAATAGCCTTCCACGAAGGGGATGATCTCCACTCGGCCACCACGGGCCATCACTTCCTTTCCGCCAACAATATTTTCCACTTGGTAATCGCCTCCCTTCGCCAGCACATCCGGGCGGACGGCTTCTATCAGAGCTAAAGGTGTGTCTTCATCAAAAAGGCATACACTATCTACCACCAGCAAGGAAGCCAATGCCAGCAGGCGATCCTGTTCCGAATTCACCGGCCGCCCTTCGCCTTTGAGGAGCCGCACGGAAGCATCTGAATTGACCCCCACCACCAAAGCATTTCCCAACGAAGCCGCCCTTGCGAGATAGTCCAGATGGCCACGATGCAGAATGTCGAAGCAGCCGTTGGTGAACACCACACTCAGGCCGGCAGCCCGCAATGCCGCACAATGATGAGCCAGTTGTTCGCGGCTAAGGATGTGGCTTTGGATCCACTGAAGTTTGGCTGTCATGAGGCTGACGATTGTAGAGCGGAAGAAACAGCAAAGATGCGATGCCGCAGAGCAGGGTGGCGACGGTGAGCGAGGCCCAGGCTACCCAACCAAAAGCATTTGCATCCGGCAGGCTGATGCCATAGCCCAAATGGAGCAACTGTCCGACCAGAAATGGATAAAGACCTACCCCGCCGGGGGCTGCAATGATGGCCACAGAACCAAAGATGAGGGTCATCAGACCGGCACCCACGGACAAAGAACTGGTGCCTTCAATAGCTAAAAAGCCAAAGAGCACCTGTGCCAGGTAAGCGGCCCAAATCAGGACCGTATAGCCAAGAAAAGCTCCTTTCTTTTTCAGTTTAAAAATGGAAACGAAACCGGCACCAAGCCCTGCGATGAAGCGCCCGAGGCGAGTGTGCTTATACCGACGATACAGCGCGATGAGCACCCCTAAAAGAATGAGTCCGCCCAGACCCGCCACCAGAAGTTTTGTCACCGATGGCGCGCGGCCCATGAGTTCATCAGCCAGGTAGGTGTTGATGGCATCTTGTTGCCAATAGAGGCCTGCGGCAATTAGCAGCAGCAGGCAAATGACATCGAAAGAGCGCTCTGCCACGATGGTTCCAATCATCTTATCCGCCGGCACTTTTTCATAGCGCGCCAGCACCGTGCATTTGGCCACCTCGCCGGCACGCGGCGGAATGAGGTTTGCCAGATAGCCGATGAGCACGGCAAAAGTGGTGTTGACAGTGCTGGGATGAATACCCAGCGGATTGAGCATCAGCATCCAGCGGCGTGCGCGCGCCCAATGCGAAATGAGAAACACAATCAAAAAGGGCAGAAGCCAGCCCAGCTTAGTGTCTTGAATGGCGGCCATCATAGCCCGCAAGTCATCGCGACTCATCTGGGCCTGCATATACCAAATGATGCCTCCACCAATAGCCAGGAAAATGAGAAGCTGCAGGATGAGGATTACGGTCTTGCGCTTCATACGGGCTAAAAATAGGGATGGCGGTAACGGGCCGGTGCTAAGGAAAGCCGAAAGCCCGTCAAAGCAGGTTACCTTCTTTGGGGAAAACCACGAGCGGCTTATAGCTGCGGGCTTCTTCAGGGCTCATGCTGGCAAACGACATGACGATCACCGTATCGCCGACCTGAACTGCGCGGGCCGCAGGCCCATTCATGCAAATCATGCCGGAGCCGCGTGTGCCGCGAATCACGTAGGTTTCCAGGCGTGCGCCGCTTTCGATGGCCACCACCTGCACCTTTTCGTGCTCGACAATATTGGCTGCTTCCATCAGAGCTTCGTCAATGGTAATGGAGCCGATATAGTGAAGATTCGCCTCGGTAATACGTACCCGGTGAATCTTGGATTTCAGAACTTCGATCAGCATGGAGGCGCAAAGATATTGGCCTCACAGATAGGGGCGGGGCAGACGGCCATAGGCCTGGAGATGCGTTACTTTTGGCGCCCCTAAACCGGCATCCGGTCACGCCCTTTTCATCCATGCTTTTGTCCATAGTTATCCCTGCCTACAATGAGGGACCTACCATCCATCGGATACTTGATAAGGTAAAAGCAGTGGAGCTGATTGGTGGCGTGGGCAAGGAAATCATCATCGTCAACGACTGCTCAAAAGACGACACGGAGGAGGCTGTCAAACGCTATCAGGCAACCAATCCGGATGTGCCTATCAGCTACTATCGCCACGAAGTAAACGCAGGTAAGGGAGCGGCTTTGCATACCGGCATTGCCAAGGCTACCGGCGATTTTGTAATCATTCAGGATGCCGATTTGGAGTATGACCCCAACGAGTATAATGTGCTGCTGAAGCCCATCCTGGACGGTATGGCCGATGTGGTGTACGGCTCACGCTTTATAGGTGGCAGGCCACACCGGATTCTTTTTTTCTGGCACTCCATCGGCAACCGCTGGCTGACCAGCCTGAGCAATATGCTTAGCAACCTCAACCTGACGGATATGGAGACCTGCTATAAGCTGATGCGTCGCGAGGTGATTCAAAGTCTTGATCTAAAAGAAAAGCGATTCGGATTTGAGCCGGAAATAACCGCTAAAGTGGCGCGGATAAAGGGTATTCGTATTTACGAAGTGGGCATTTCCTATTACGGACGGACCTACGAAGAAGGGAAAAAAATCGGGTGGAAAGATGGCTTTCGCGCCATTTGGTGCATTCTCAAGTACAACCTGTTTTCCAAATAGCGGGCTGACCTAAGGTTCTGTTCGTATATTTTATTCAAAATATTTATTAATTCCAGGCTACGGCTATTAAATTGCTATTCATGTCTGCCAGACTTTCCGTAAATATTAATAAGATTGCTACTCTGCGTAATAGCCGGGGCGGCAACACGCCGGATGTGCTACTGGCAGCAGAGCGGTGTGAGGCGTTTGGTGCTGAAGGCATCACCGTGCATCCCCGCCCGGACGAACGGCATATTCGCTACGCAGATGTGCGGGCCCTGAAGCCTCTTATTCGTACCGAATTCAATATTGAAGGGAATCCGCGGGAGGATTCTTTTGTGCAACTGGTGCTGGAGGTGTTGCCCCATCAGGTGACCCTGGTGCCCGACGAGCGTGGCCAACTTACTTCCAATCATGGCTGGGATACTATTTCGCAGGCAGGCTACCTGCGTGACATCATAAGTGTGTTCCGGAATGCGGGCATCCGCACGTCCATTTTTTTGGATCCGGAGCCGGACCTTGTACGGGCAGCGCGTGACACCGGCGCTGACCGGATTGAACTCTATACGGAAGCCTATGCGCGTTCGTTTGCAGGATCGGCAAAGCAGGGAATTCAACCCTACAAAGAGGCGGCTGCACTCGCGAAAACGCTGGGCCTTGGCGTCAATGCCGGGCATGATCTCAACCTCGAGAACCTTCGATTTTTTGCAACCGAATTGCCTGCACTTGATGAGGTTTCTATCGGCCATGCGTTAATCAGTGATGCCCTTTATCTGGGTCTGGAGAACGCAATTCAGATGTACAAGCGCAGTTTAACGACAGGATAACCCAGCTTGATAATCAATAAGAATTGGATGCGTAGCCGGAATAGCTAAGGTTGGATGGGTTGATTTTCAAGTAATTGACGGATAGTCAGGCAATAACGAAGCGCTTGGTTGTTTGCTTGTTAATGGCTGTAAATCAATAGATTGACACTTCGGCGTGTATGTTTGTGGCAAGCTGAAAATATTGCTCAGCCACCTCGCCTTCCATCCCAAAAAGTCTTTCACAAAATCGTTGTGAGCGATGAATAAAATTCTGCGCATCTCCCTTTTCCTCTGCTGCCTGATTGGCCTCGGCTCCATGAGCGCTTTTGCCCAAGCTCCCGTTGCCAATTTCAGCGCAAGCCCCAGCACAAGCTGCGCACCCGTGCTGGTGCAGTTCACCGACCTGAGTACGAACAGCCCTACAAGCTGGAGCTGGAATCTCGGGAACGGAACGACCTCTATTGTTCAGAACCCTTCTACCACGTATAACACGCCGGGCACCTATACGATTTCACTTACTGCTTCCAATGCGTCCGGTTCCAACACAAAAACAGTTACAGGTTACATTACGATTTTGCCTTCGCCGACCGTTGCGTTTTCTGCAACAGACACCACGATTGGCTGCGGCAGTAAGATTGTTACGTTTAGCAATTCCTCCGTTTTGGGGGTGACAGGCACGGGCACTTATTACTGGGACTTTGGTGATGGTACCAATTCAGGCGCTGCCAGCCCGGTTCATACCTATTCTACTACTGGCTCATATACCGTTTCGCTCATCGTTACGAATTCTGCCGGCTGTACCAAGACGCTTTCCAAAAGCCAGTACATCAATGTGGTGCCGGCAACTTCAGCCAATTTCACCGCCACCAACAACAATACTTGCAACGCGCCGGTTACGGTTAATTTTTCCAATACTTCAACAGGAGGCTCCAGCTATCTCTGGAATTTCGGTGATGGTTCCACTTCTACTTCTGCTTCGCCGTCCCATACTTATGCTACCGGTGGCTCGTATAATGTCAGCCTGATATCTTCCACGGCAGCCGGCTGTAAGGACACAATGACGAAGGCGGCCTTTGTCAACATCGGTTCGCTCAACGCAGGGTTTAGCCAAAGTGCAACCAGCACTTGTACGAAAACAAGTGTAAGCTTTACGAATACCACTTCGCCGGGCGCTACCAGCTATGTGTGGAGCTTTGGTGACGGCACGGCTTCTACCGCGACCAACCCCAGCCATACCTATATGACGGCAGGGACTTATACCATTCGGCTGATTGCGATTTCAGGCTCCTGTCAGGATACTGCTACCAGCTCAATTTCTGTTGCTGCTGGCCCTACCAGTTCCTTCCTGGGTTCGCCCATCGCTAGTTGTAGCGCGCCTTTGAGCACAACTTTCACGAATAGCACTTCCGGAGCTACGAGCTACTTCTGGCAATTTGGCGATGGCAGTACCAGTACTTCTACCAGCCCGACCCACAGCTATACCGCGAACGGTATCTACTCGGTGACCCTTATTTCAACCGGCTCGAACGGTTGCACGGATACGCTTAGGAAGTCGGGGTATGTCACTGTGCAGCCTATTTCTGCAAGCATTACAAACAATACGATCACAGGCTGCGCACCTGCTACGGGCACCTTTACCGCCTCTGTGATTTCGGTGGTGCCGATCACTTCTTACTCCTGGAATTTTGGCGATGGTGGTACTGGTAGCGGTGCCAGCGTGAGCCACACCTACAGCTCACCCGGTTCTTATACGGTCACACTGATTGTGTCGGCTGCGGGCGGGTGTTCGGATACGGCAACGAAGACCGTGACGGTAAGCACCAAGCCTACGGCAGGCTTTACAGCATCACCTACAACGGCCTGCGTCAACAGCCTGATCACATTTACGAACAGCTCAACAGGTGCCACATCCTACAGTTGGATTTTTGGCGGAGGCGGTGCCGTATCCAGCACTGCGACCAATCCCGTCTTTGCTTATGACGACCCGGGCACCTACTCGGTAACACTCATTGCTTCAAACAATGGCTGTAACGATACCCTGACCCGGTCAAACTATATCACAATTAATGGCCCCAAGGTTGACTTTGATGATTCTATTGACTGCGCGAACCGCAAGCATGTTTTCTTCAGAGACAGTTCTGTTGGTGCCACAAATTGGGTGTGGAATTATGGCGATGGAAGCCCGCTGGACACCGTTCAGAATACAGCGCATACTTACGCCAGTTACGGCAGCTACAACGTAACGCTGACTGCCTGGAGCACCGTTACGGGCTGCGTGGTTACCAAAACGCGCAACATCAACCTGTGGGACCCGGCGGTTAGTTTTTCTGAAAGTGATACAGTTATATGCAAGGGTGGCACATTGACCCTGTTTAAAACCTGTAACTGGACCAATTCCTACTGGTATTTCGGTGATGGTGGAACAGCCCAGGGCTGGTTTGGAAGCCACGTGTACAATACTCCCGGCCTCTTTACGGTGAAGATGGTTGTCACCGACTGGCAGGGCTGCCGCGATTCGCTGACCAAGCCCAATCGCATTCGTGTGAACAGCCCGACCGCTGCATTTACTAATACGCCAATGGGAGGTTGCGGAGCCTTGTCTGTAACTTTTACCGACCAGTCCACCGCTTCTACCGGAAGCACTATTACCAACCGTCGCTGGGATTTTGGAGATGGTACAGTCATCAACTCCACAGCAACGACGCTGACGCACGTATATGCCCTTGGTGGCAGCTACACCGTGAAGCTTTACATCACCGACTCCGGCGGCTGTGTGGATTCAGTCGTCAAGAGCAATCTGATTTTGGTGAGCAGGCCGGTAGCGCAGTTCACCTCGCCCAATACGATTTCTTGCCTGGGCAACGCGGTCACTTTTACCAACACCACCACCAGCCAGACACCCGCTACCTACGCGTGGACATTTGGTGACGGCAATACTTCTACTGCTACGAGCCCCACGCACAATTATGCAAGCTCAGGCCTCTACAGCGTACGGCTCATTGCCACCGATTCCAACGGTTGTAAAGACACGATGACGAAATCGTCTTTCATCAATGTCTCTGCGATTACGGCGGCCTTTACGATGAGCGATTCCACAGGGCCCTGCCCACCGTTCACCGTCAATTTCACGAACGCATCATCCAATGCTGTTTCCTACAACTGGGACTTTGCAAATGGTGGTAGCTCAAGCCTTACCAACCCGGCAGCCACTTTCCCGGTGTCAGGAACCTTCTATGTGAAGCTGATTGCTACCAATTCCAATGGCTGTAAGGACACTTCGATTCACTCGGTGTATGTAGGTCCCAGCCCCTCCGGAACCATGAGCTATACGCCTGTCACGGGGTGCTCACCGCTTTCTCTGACCATCACCACCACCAGTGCGAATACCACATCGCTCACGTTTGACTTTGACAACGGAACCACTCAGACAACGACTGCTTCCAGTATCACATATACCTACACCACACCAGGTGTGTTTATTCCGAAAGTGATTTTCCAAAATGGTACCTGCGCCACCTTCCTTCAGGGCGGAGACACCATCAGGAACACACAGACGATCGGTGGCTTCACGGCGAATACCGTATCAGGCTGCGTAGGCACGGCTGTGCATTTCACGGATACCTCTTACGCCATTCCGGCAGCCCCGCTGGTCTATCAATGGAATTTTGGAGATGGCACCAGCTCTACCACAGCCAATCCGAGCCATATTTACTCGACTGCAGGAACCTACTTGGTTCGTCAGATTTCGGGAACTGCCGGCGGTTGCTCCGACACGAGCTACCTCTCGGTTGTCATCCATCCGCTGCCGGTTCTGTCGGTTTCGAATCAGGCCGTCTGCGCGGGCTATTCAACGCAGTTCCTGGTCAGCGGTGCTACCAGCTATTCCTGGAGTCCTTCAACGGGGCTTTCCTGCACAACCTGCGCCAACCCGACCGTAACGCCATCTTCAACAACGACCTATGTCGTTACCGGTACTTCCAATTACGGTTGTTCGGACACAGCATCTGCTATGGTGACGATGAATCCGAAACCAACTGTCAGTGCGGGTAGTGCAGTGTCTATTTGCGAAGGCAATTCGACCACACTTACTGCAACGGGTGCAACAAGCTATCAATGGTCGCCGGCTGCGGGCCTTTCTTGCACAAATTGCGCGAGCCCCTCAGCGACGCCTACTTCCACGATTACGTACACGGTTATCGGATCTACATCCGCCGGCTGCGCCGATACAGCATCTGTTTTGGTTACTGTCAATGCGAAACCGGTGTTGTCCACTTCGGGAAACCAGTATATCTGCCCCGGTGGGTCGGTGACGCTGAATGCAAGCGGTGCCAACGGTTATGTGTGGACACCTTCTGCCGGCCTTTCCTGCACCACCTGTGCCAATCCAACCGCCTCACCTTCCGCTACGACTACCTATAAAGTAGTGGGCACTTCGGTGGCCGGCTGTGTGGATTCTGCTTCGCTTGTAGTGAATGTAAATGCCAGCCCCACCATCACAGTGACCGGTACGAATTCTTTCTGTGCGGGTGGAAGTACGAGCCTGGTGGCTACAGGTGCGAATAGCTATTCCTGGTCACCAGCCACAGGCCTTTCCTGCACCAATTGCGCCAATCCGATTGTAACGCCTGGCTCTTCGGTTACTTACACTGTTACAGGAACGAGTGGTGCCGGATGTACCGGTTCTACAACCGTAGCAGTAACCGTTCATCCGCTGCCTACTGTAAATGCAGGTGTGGATACAGCGATGTGCGCAGGCGCGGCCGTAACGCTGCAGGCGAGCGGTGCCAGCACGTATTCCTGGTCGCCGTCTTCCGGACTGACTTGCACAAATTGCTCCAATCCGACAGCAAGCCCCTCGCTTACGACGACCTACACGGTAGTTGGTACGGACGGGAATGGCTGCTCTGCTTCCGATTCTGTTGCGGTCACTGTTCACCCATTGCCAATCGTAAGTGCGGGTCCCAACCTGGCTATTTGCCCGGGCGGCAGCGTGGTGCTGCAGGGAACAGGAGCCATCGGCTATGTATGGAGCCCTGCTACGGGCCTGTCATGTACTACTTGTGCCAACCCAACGGCGTCGCCATCTGCAACCACGACCTACTTCCTCACCGGCACTTCCGCCTATGGTTGTAGCGACACTGCCAGTGCGATGGTGGTAGTGAATCCGAACCCCACAGTTACAGTTTCCGGCGCGGATAGCATTTGCGCAGGAACGAGCACGGTACTGACTGCGAGCGGTGCCAACACCTTCTCCTGGTCGCCTTCCACAGGCCTTTCCTGCACGAATTGCGCCAGCCCAACGGCATCGCCTGCAGCCACAACTACCTATACGGTGATTGGCGCCAGCGGCACGGGATGTAGCGATACAACGACATTTACTCTTACTGTCAACCCACTGCCTGCAGTGAGTGCGGGAGCAGATGTGTCTGTTTGCGCAGGAGGCTCTGTAACGCTCAATGCGAGTGGTGCCGGCAGCTATGTGTGGTCGCCTTCCACCGGCCTTTCCTGCACCAGTTGCGCCAGCCCCACTGCCACCCCTGCAACAACTACTACTTATGTAGTAACGGGCACCAGCGCTGCCGGCTGTGTACGCGATGATTCAGTGCTGGTAACGGTTATGCCGCTGCCCAGCATTTCAGCAGGAAGCAATGTTTCCATCTGCCCCGGCACTTCTACTGTGCTTACGGCAACCGGCGGACAGTCATATGTGTGGACACCTGCCACAGGCCTTTCCTGCACCAACTGTGCATCGCCGACGGCTTCACCTGCTTCAAACACGACTTACGTGGTGACCGGCACCGGAGCAAATGGTTGCTCGGATACAGCCAGTGTAACCGTTTCCATCAATCCTAACCCATCGGTTTTGATTAGCGGAGATGATACGGTTTGTGCAGGCGACAGCACGCTGCTTGTAGCTACCGGAGCAAGCTCCTTTAGCTGGACTCCTGCTACGGGCCTTTCCTGCACTACCTGTACCAACGCTACAGCCACTCCTTCTGTTACGACTACCTATACCATTACCGGAACC
>JAMIQN010000209.1:0-1753 GCA_035914595.1 Chitinophagaceae bacterium
TCTGACCCGGCCCGACACCGGCGATGAGGAGGATGCAGACGAAGCCTTTTCCTGGGTAGAGCGCGGCATACCTGTCCTCAGTTTTATTATTCCGGTACAGGCACCGGAGGACAACTGGCACCGTATTGAGTGCGACAATACCGTCCGCTCGGAAGTTGTAGAACGCGCCGCCCAGTGTCTTTGCCGGCTGGTGCTGCACACGCTTTAGAGGCGTCACCCTTTTTTGCACCAAAACAAAAGCCGGCTGTATCAACAGTCGGCTTTTACATGATAGCGATAGGGCGGGGCTTTCAGACGGCGCCGGAGAAACGATGAAAGTCGTTTTGCAACTCCTTTACGGCCTGCTCTTCTGCATTAAAAGCCTCTATCAACTGCTCGTATTCTGCACCTGCCTGTGGATCCTTGGCCTGTTGGTCTGCCAATCGTCGGAAGGCGTTTCTGTTCTGTTTTATGTTGTGGCGCAATCGGTCAATATTATCGCGTTGCAGCCGAAACCGGTTCTCAAATTGTTCCAGCGAAATGGCCGCTTCATGCCCCATGTCTCTTTTACCGAGTTCAGTAAGGCGATCTCGCAATACTCCCAGCTCCTCTTTGTAGCTGTCAAGGCTGTGCAGCCATTCGCTGTGCTCGTAACCTTCGAGGCTCATGCTTGTTTGCTCCATGATGTTTGAGGTTTTGGTTTACACAAATCTATCTATTCATTGCATGAAGGCAAAGCCTGGCTAAGCTGTCATTCGGCTCGGCCCGAAGCCGCTCCCGGCCTTATTTTGCGGCCTGAAAATCAGCAAACGGTGACTCGCCTTAGCCAGGAAGAATTTGTTGCGCTTTTTGATCAGGCTGCCCTCGGAATCGTGACTGTGAATCCTTTGGGGGAAATTGTACGCGTCAACAATTTTGCCCTTCAGCAGTTTGGTTACGAGCGCGACGAGTTGGTGGGTTGCAAGATTGAAAAACTGATTCCATTTCGGCATCGGACGAGCCACGAACTGCATCGCAACGACTATACAGGCAACAATCCACATCAACGCCCGATGGGTGTTGGGATGGACCTGGCAGCGCTTCGCAAGGACGGCAGCGAGTTCCCGGTAGAGGTTAGCCTTAGTACTTACACAACCTCCGAAGGCGTTTTTTCAATTGCTTTCATCAGTGACATCACCGTTCGCAAGGCTCACGAGGATGCCCTGCGACGCATGAATGATGAGCTGGAAAAGCAGGTGGATGCACGGACCCATTCCCTGCGGGAAGCTTTGGAACGCGAGAAGGAGCTTGGCGAGTTGAAGTCGCGCTTTGTGTCCATGGCTTCCCATGAATTCAGGACGCCTCTTAGCACCATTCTTTCTTCTGCCTATCTCATCTCCAAATATGAGCATACAGAAGATCAGGCAAAGCGCGAAAAGCACGTCCAGCGTATCGTTTCATCCGTGAATGGGCTGACGGATATCCTCAATGATTTCCTTTCAGTAGGCCGCATCGAAGAGGGGCGGATTCAGGTACGCAAAGTGCCGGTGATGTTAGCCACATGGACAGAAGATTTGCTTGCAGAGCTTCGGCAACTTCTAAAGAAAGGCCAGCAATTAAGCTATGTGCATGAAGGCTGCGATGACCTTGATCTCGACCCTTCCCTGCTGCGCCACATCGTTCAAAACCTCGTTTCAAACGCAATTAAGTTTTCGCCTGAAGATGCTACAATAGACATCCGTACGCGATGCACGGGCAAGTCCTTTTTCCTTTCCGTCGCCGACCGTGGCATCGG
>JAMIQN010000210.1:0-9139 GCA_035914595.1 Chitinophagaceae bacterium
GACGCTGGGCCAGGAAATCAGCGGCTATGTCAGCCAGCTCGATCATGGTATTCGTGCGATTGAAAACAGCCTGCCGCATCTGAGTGAACTGGCGCTAGGCGGTACTGCCGTAGGCACCGGCCTCAACACGCCTCCGAATTATGCCGAGAAGGTGGCTGCCAAGATTGCGGAGCTAACCGGTCTGCCTTTCATGACTGCCGAAAACAAGTTCGAATCACTCGCCGCACACGACGCCATTGTGGAAGCGCATGGTGCGCTCAAGACCGTTGCCGTGAGCCTGATGAAGATTGCCAACGATATCCGCATGTTGAGCTCCGGGCCGCGCGCAGGCATCGGTGAGATTCATATCCCCGACAATGAACCCGGCTCTTCCATCATGCCGGGCAAGGTGAACCCCACGCAATGTGAGGCATTGACCATGATTGCCGCTCAGGTGATGGGCAATGATGTTGCGATCAATATCGGTGGTGCTACCGGCCATTTTGAGCTGAACGTGTTCAAGCCGGTCATGATATACAACTTCCTGCACAGCGCCCGCCTCATTGGCGAAGGCTGCGTTTGCTTCAACGACAAGTGTGCGGTAGGCATTGAGCCGATTGAAAAGAACATCCAAGAGCACGTCAGCAATTCGTTGATGCTGGTAACGGCGCTCAACACACGCATAGGCTACTACAATGCTGCCGCCATCGCTCAGGATGCGCACCACCGCGGCATCACGCTGAAGCAGGCTGCCCTCGAATACAAACTCAAAGGCCTCGATTTTGAACACATGACCGAAGCCCAATTCGATGAATGGGTGGACCCGAAACTGATGGTGGGTAAGATTTAAGCGAGGGGACGAAACTTCCTTATGGCGGTCGCCGGATGGAAGCATCTGACGGCCGCTTTTTTTGTGGTGTATCGTAGGCATGCATAGCTACATCAGCCTGCCGTCAATCATCATTCGCCCGACCGGATTATTGCCATAGTCGTAGGGGATGTAGGATAATGAAGGCATAGGTCGCGTGATGATGAGATTGGCTCTTTTGCCACGCGCAATGCTGCCGATTTCATCACTCAGCTCGAGTGCGGCAGCACCATTCAGGGTGGCGCCCCAGATGGCTTCTTCGGGTAGCATCTTCATCTGGGTGCAGGCGAGCGTCAGCAGCAGCGGTATGTTGCCACTTGGGCAGCTTCCGGGGTTGTAGTCGCTGGCGATGCATACCGGTAGCCCTGCATCTACCATTTGCCGACCCGGCTGATAATGCATGCCGAGAAAGAAGGCGGCGCCGGGCAGCAGGGTAGGTATAGTGTTTGAATTTTTCAGGGCCTCGATTTCCTCATCGCCCATGCACTCGAGGTGGTCCACAGAGATGGCACCGCAGCGGATGCCCACCTGCACGCCGCCACTGCGGTGAAGTTGATTGGCGTGAATCTTAGGTTTCAGACCGTAAGTCGAAGCGGCTTCCAGCAGGCGCGCTGTATCGTCCACGCTGAAGAAACCTTCTTCACAAAAGACGTCCATGTAATCGGCCAGGCCCTCATCTACCACGCGTGGTAACATCGTGTCTATGATGAGGCGGATGTAGCCTTCATGGTCGTTTGCATATTCGGCAGGGTAGGCATGAGCCGCGAGGAAGGAGGCTTTTACAGGAATAGGCAGATGCTCACGCAGGCGGCGGATCACACGCAACATTTTCAATTCAGATACCAGGCTCACTCCATAACCACTTTTAATTTCCAAAGCACCGGTGCCCTGGGCCATCACCTGATGCACGCGTTGCAGGGCTGCATCAAACAAAGCACTTTCATCCGTCTCACGCAGGCGCTTGGCCGAGTTGAGGATGCCTCCGCCCCGGGCAGCAATTTCAGCGTAGCTCAAGCCCCGAATCCGATCCACAAACTCGCCGTCACGCGGGCCGGCAAACACGATATGAGTATGTGAATCGCACCAGGCTGGCAGCACAATACAGCCCGTGGCATCTATCTCCTGATCCGCCTGCATCTCGGGCATGTCCTCCATCTTCCCGAAGTCAGCGATGCGGCCATTTTCAGTGAGCAGCCAGGCTTCAGAAATACACGGTATGGTGGCCATGGCAGCGCCCGCCATTCGTTCGCGGCGTGTTTCCTGCTCTACACAGGCAAGCAGATGAATGTGGGTGATCAGGCTGCGCATGAATCTCGTTGGGATGATGGGCTGCAAACTTCGGCAATGCACCTTTCAGCCTGCAGCAGATGCCGGATCATCGCCAAGATATTCGCTGCTAAAATGGAAGGGCAGCAGATGTGCTGCATCATCCACCACGAGGACACGCCCGTCCGGGGCGCACATGTACACGGCAATGGGCGCTCCCTGCTGCAATTGCGCCTCCAGCAGGCTTTGCCGGCAAATGCCGCAGGGAGAAAGAGGCGGATGTGTGCCGTCGTGTTCGGGCAGGTAGGCAACGGCCAGCGCCTCGACTCTCAATCCGCTGTGCATGTCGTGTCGGCCCAGGGCTACGCGCTCCGCACACAGGCCTGCCGGGAAGGACGCATTTTCATGATTGGCCCCCGTCAGGATGCTGCCATTGCTCAGGCGAAGGGCGGCACCCACATGAAAGTGAGAGTAGGGCGCGTAGGCCTGTTCGGTGGCTGCTTCGGCAGCATGAATCAATTCCTGAATGGCCGCATCCAGGCGGCTTACTTCAGTTTGGGAAAAGGAGAAATTGAACTGCGGCAAGAGGGTTCCGTTTTTGTGAACAAAGCCATCATCCTGTCAGAGATGATTCCCTCAAGTTAAAGCCAATTGCAGGGAGATGGTGTCACCGGAAATCGGCTCGGATCAGCGCAGGCGCAGGGCCGTCGCATAACCACCGAAGCAAAACAGAATACCCAAAACCAGGCTGACGCTGATGTAGAGGGCCGATTTCAGGCTAAAGCCTTCATGTATCATCACCACATTTTCCAGCGCAAAAGTGGAGAAAGTGGTAAAGCCACCGCAGAAGCCGGTGCCCAGCAGGAACCAACCGGTGCGCCGCAGCCAGTGGCTATCGGGCATGAAGCCCGCCAGCAGGCCGATAATCAGGCAGCCGAGGATATTGGCGAGGAAAGTAGGCCAGGGAAAGCCATGCAGACCGCGGGGCAACAGCCATGAAAGTGCATAACGAAGCACACTGCCGCCCGCGCCGCCCAAGGCTACAAGCAGGAAGTTTCTGAGCATGAATCAGCGCTGTTTTTCGGACCGGTTTTATGCGGCCTGCGTGGTCGCCAGGCGGGTCAGGAAGCCGCTCAGGATTTGATTGAATTCGACCGGCACCTCCATCATTGGGGCGTGGCCGCAATGGTCTATCCAATGCAGTTCACTGTTGGGGAGCAGGTTGTGAAATTCCTCTGCAACCATTGGTGGAGTGATGGTGTCGTTGCGGCCCCAGATGAGGCAGGCCGGCACTTTGATGTCTTTCAGTTCTTCACCCAGATTATGGCGAATGGCACTCTTGGCAAGCGAGATAATCTTGATTGCCTTCAGGCGATTGTTGACGATTTCAAACACCTCATCCACCAGTTCTACGGTTGCCACCTTGGGGTCGTAAAAAGTGAGTTCCGTCTTCTTGCGGATAAACTCGCGGTCGCCGCGCTTCGGGTAAGTTTCACCCATCCCATTTTCAAAAAGCCCGGAAGAGCCGGTGAGGATAAGGCTCTTCACTTTTTCCTGATGCTTCAATGTATAGACGAGGCCCACATGACCGCCGAGCGAATTGCCCAAGAGATGCACGTTGTTGAGGCCGCGTGCTTCGATGAATTTGGCTACGTGCTTTGCGAGGCCTCCTACCGTTGTTTCAAGAATATTGAGATCAAAAAGCGGCAGCAGCGGAATGATGACGCGATAGCTTCCTTTGAAATGCTCGATGAGGTCCTGAAAATTCGACAGGGCACCAAAGAGGCCATGTAAGAGGACGAGGGTTTCTCCTTCACCCTCTTCCACGAATTTGAATTTGCCCTGACTCTTGATTTCGTAGTTCATCGGCTTTTTACTCCTAAGGCCGCTAAAGTAAGGGCTTTTAAGACAGGCCGGCCTGAGCCTTCTCATCATTGATCCCACCGCCTGCGGCTACTTTTGGCAACTATGCTGCAGACCGATTTTCTGATCATAGGCTCGGGGATTGCCGGGCTGAGTTTTGCGCTCAATACCGCCCGCCGTTTCCCCGAAAAGAAGATCACGATTCTCACCAAAACTTCGACCGACGAAACGAATACCAAGTACGCCCAGGGCGGCATTGCCGTAGTCAATGACCTGGAACATGATTCGTTCGACAAGCATATTGAAGATACACTGGTAGCCGGCGATGGCCTTTGCGATGAGCATATCGTGCGCCTGGTGGTGGAGGAAGGGCCGCAGCGTGTTGCCGACATCGTGGGCTGGGGTGCCGAGTTTGATAAAACTCCTTCCGGAGATTTTGCACGCGGCCGCGAAGGTGGTCACTCAGAATTTCGGGTGCTGCATCATAAGGACTTTACGGGCATGGAGATGGAACGCGCTCTGATTGAAGCCGTTCGGCAATGCCCCAATATCAGCATTCACACCCACTGGTTCGTTGTGGATTTGATTACGCAACACCACTTGGGCTACCTCGTTACCAAGTCCACACCGGACATTGTTTGCTACGGCGCTTATGTCCTCAATCTGGAAACTTTTGCGATCGAGAAAATTCTGGCCCCCATCACGCTGATGGCTACCGGCGGCACGGGGCAGGCCTACCGCAGCACCACCAATCCGCGCATTGCCACCGGCGACGGGATTGCGATGGCCTATCGGGCGAAGGCAAGGGTGGAGAATATGGAGTTTATCCAGTTTCACCCAACGGCCCTATATGAAGCCGGCGTTTCCCCTTCCTTTCTTATCACTGAAGCCGTGCGTGGCGATGGCGGCATCCTGCGCAATAAGGCCGGTGAAGCATTCATGGAGCGCTATGACAGCCGCAAAGACCTGGCTCCCCGTGACGTGGTGGCCCGCGCCATAGACAACGAAATGAAACGCTCCGGTGCCGAACATGTCTTTTTGGATTGCCGGCATATGGACATGGAGAAATTCCGTGCTCATTTTCCGACCATTTATGCCAAATGCCAGCGGATGGGTATTGATGTGGCCGAGCAGATGATTCCTGTGGCGCCGGCGGCTCACTATTGCTGTGGTGGCATTCAGACAGACGAGTGGGGGCGCTCTTCGATCCGGCATCTGTATGCCTGCGGCGAATGCTCATCTACCGGCCTGCATGGGGCCAATCGCCTTGCTTCCAACTCGTTGCTGGAAGCCCTGGTGTTTGCACACCGCTGCGCGGAAGATGCCACCCGCGTGGTGAATGAAATTCGGATTCGGGAAGATGTGCCCGACTGGAATGCCTCGGGTACGGCCGAGCCGAAGGAGATGATCCTGATTACGCAGAGCCTCAAAGAGTTGCAAAGCCTGATGAGCGACTATGTGGGTATCGTGCGCAATGACGTGCGCCTGGCCCGTGCCATGCGAAGGCTGGACCTGATTTTTGAAGAAACCGAAGCGCTTTACCGCACTACTGTGATTTCACCCCAACTGATGGAGCTGCGCAACCTGATTACCGTAGGCTACCTGATCGTGAAAGGGGCCTCCTTCCGCAAGGAAAGCCGGGGCCTGCACTATACGACCGATTATCCGGGAAAAAGCAGTTTGAGGCAGGATGTGGTGTTGTGAGGGACACCTTAAGAAAGGCGCCTGGAAATACAGTAGAGGTAAACACGAGAGGGATGGCCGGCGCCCCAAAGCATACGTTGATGGCCGCCTTATGTTACATCTGAGAAAGTATATGAAGTTTAGTAACCGAACTTCTAAAACCAATGTGCATGCCTTGGCAAAACCGGCAAAAGCTGTATTGCGTACTGGGTTTTGCCCCCAAAGTTGCTTATAATAAAACAGCCCCTGATATTGGGGCTGTTTTAGCTTTTATGAGGCCTCAGGGGAGGAGATTTTTTTTTATTCAATTTAGTCTGCGTGGGAAAGGTGGAAACTCTTTTGCAAGCTTTGCCCTGTGCTTGGGCTTGCGGGGCTTGCAAATGTGTTTACATCTGTGCGATGGCTGTTAATACTGTCTATACGCTTTTTCATGTGCTTGTTTAATTTGGTCAGCCAATGATTTAGGTTCGATAACTTTCATGTTGTCACCGAATGAAAGTAGTTCCATAACAAGGTCATGTGTCAGGCAAAGTTTAAGTTTAATTTTCATTTCTACGTCATTGTCCACTAAAACTTGTTGAGTGTCATGCAATGGAAGTGTTTTGATATACTTACCTTGAAATGGGTCAAATGATAGAATGATGTCTTGCGGTTCTGCATCATTTGGGCTAATAATACCAAAGCAGTAGCGGTAACTTTGCTCAATGCTGTAATTATCGGGATACTGGTATGTTTGATTTGTTATTTCAAGGTTTGTCAAACGGTCAAGTGCGAAGCTTTTTATATTGTTGTCCTTGCTGTCTTTTGCCATTATATACCAACGGCCCTTAAACTCCTTTAAGGCATATGGTTCTACCAAACGTTGGCTTAATTCTTCCTCCCAAAATTTTTGATAAGTGAATTTGATTTGAAGTCTGTTTTTGATAGCATGAAGTAAACCATATAAATTTTCTGTTCCTTGTGGTCTGCGTTTTTCCAAATGAATAAATGGTGTTAGGTCTTGTGCGAGGTTCAATGAATTAAACATATCAAACGCTTCCATCATTCTTTGGAAATTCATGTTTTCATTTTCGTTTTGGCTGATGAAATAGCCTTTTCGAGATTTTGAATAATCAATGTCAATTCCAAAAACGTTTCTGATTTCCTTTATATCACGCTGCAAGGTTCGTTTAGAAAAACCTATTTGCAAATTATCGTCTTGCATTTGCAGATAGTCAAACTGATTTTCTATATAGTTCTGTAATTCCGCATAAGTTGAGTAAGGTTTTACTTTCAACTTTTTGAGGATTAACAAGTATCTTGATATGTAGCCTCGTTTTGACACCTAATTGAAAATATAATCAAGTATTTTTTGAATTTCTTTTTGTTTGCGGTCTAAACATTTCTCCAAATCCCAATTCAAGTATTGAACAGGCTGATTTTTTACAATAGAAAAATTGCTTTCAGGATACCGTAAAATTTTTAACTCATAAGGATTGTTATTAATTGAGCGATTTATTTCTTGTTCCAAAATCATCAAATTCCCAATTGAGTTAATGTTCTCTTGCCATTCACTCCAAATATCTTCTCTTTTATCTCCGTTACTATCGTGATAAGACTGGATGTGCTCAATGTCAATTGCAGTTTCAAAAATAGATTTTCTAATTTTTTCTATTTGCTTTTCATCAGAGGTTTTATAGTCTTCTTCGAGCATGGCGGATAGCCTACAAATTATATTCTTGATTTTAGCATTATAAGTAATGTCACCCTTTAGGGCATGTTCAAAATCTCCCCATCCCTTGTGGTTTTCAAGTTTGCCAATTTTGTTGTTCAATAATGACATTACTTCTTCAAATGAACCATCAATTATTATCTTAATGAGTGAATATGTAAAACTGTGAACCTCGTTTATTGCTTTTAAAAATCTTATGCTGTATATGATGTAAAGTTTACTTAGCTGCCTTGTAAATAGTAACATCTTATTCCAATAATCGTCCTCGTCCTTAAATTTGTATAAAAATACAAATGTTAGCGCCCAATATCTGCTATATCTTGACCACCAAATGAAATTCATAGCACATGCATCTTCGCAAGTTTTATAACTGTTGCGTTCCCATTCATAACGAACTTGAATTATCCTTTCAATGTCTTCAATTGATAAATCAATGTTTTTGACATTGTTTTTGAAATGCTCCCATTGATTTATTTTGAAAATTGTGTCAAATAATCGTTCAAAGAATGTATCAGTTCCATAGCTATAAAGTGTAACTGGTAGATTGTATTTTGAAATAAGTATGTTTTGATAAATTCCCAAAATTCCTCGTATATCAGTAGCATTGTATTTTAGATTAGAGTTGTATTCATCAATCAAATGATAAAGTCTACTAATTTCATCAAATGCTGTTTCGTCCTTTCCTTTCTTATCTCTTAGGTATTCATACATTCTTATTTTAAAAATATCTCCACCGTTCAAGTCTAAGCCCGTTGTGTTTATGGCATTGAAAATTTGTAATGTTTTGGAAAGTCCAGCCCGTGTTTCAATTACAACAAAATAGACATTACTCAGCAAGTGTCTAACAAATTTATCTATTTCAAACTGGAGAGGTTTCCCTTCTTCATCTCTGGTTTGTTCTTCAATTAGCTCATTGATTAAGTATGCGTTCTTAAGATAAGGATTTAGAGTTTCGTCATTGAAAGTCAAATCACTTGTGATGACTTCCTGAAGGTATAACTGTTGCTTTCCGTTATTTACCCTTGTGCTTAACCAATCAAGAGATATTTGGCTAAGTTCTTCGCAACTCGGAAACTTAATTTTAAGAACCTTAATAAATATTAGAAAAGTTGTGAGCCTTTGTTGACCATCAATTATATCTTGTTCATTATTAATGTTTTTCGTTGATAGTTGCATTGTCCCAATAAACATTGGTTCTTCATTGGAAATACCATCATTCCCCCAAAAAGAAGTAAAAATGTCAGAAATGAACTTACGCAGTTGTTCGTCTGTCCATGAATATGGTCGCTGATAAATTGGGATGACAAACTTGGTTCCAATGTCTAAAATGGTCGCTTTACCTTCTTGGTCGTTATATTTAAGAGTGCATGTTTTTGCACTTATTGTAAATGTCCTATCAAGTTCCATAATTAAGTGTGCTGTTATTCAAATGTAGATTAAAGAGTTCTGCTCAAGCCTTTGCATCACTCAAAGCATCATGATGATTTAAGTCGATTTTATATTCCCTGCAAAGTGAAGCTAAATTGTGTCCGTAAATTTTATAGGTACAATGTCCTGTAAATTCAGGTGATAAGATATTGTAATATTCTAACGTTTGCTTCAAGCAGTGGAAGTCAAAGCCGTTATGAGCAACAACATTTTGGTTTCTTATGAATGGCTCAATCTGATTCCAAATTTTATTAAAGGTTGGTGCATCTGCCATTTGTTCGGGATTAATTCCGTGAATATCAATGAAATTATTCCAGTAATAGTTATCAGGTGGTTGAACC